>NZ_JBEHGL010000002.1:0-202236 GCF_040225085.1 Streptococcus jiangjianxini
CGGTCTTTTAGAACAGCATAAGCAACCTTAACTTCTAACTTCATATCCTTGTAGCGATCGCTCTCAAACAAAAGTTTTGGAAGTTTATAGTAACGTTCTGACGTCTGATAGTGATTTGCGGTAATACGTTTCATGATTGTCCCTCCAACACTAATAGAGCAACATTTCCTATGTCATCAAACTGGATTAAGCCAGACTGTTCCATCTCAGTAATTAACTGAGTTGCTATTTCAATATTAATTCCCATGATAGCCATGAGATGACACATCACAATTTGTCGTGATGACTGCTCTTCCTTTTGCATCATTACCTCCTGAAAATAAAAAAGCGAGAACACCTATTAAAATGTTCTCGTAACTCTAGGCACCAAACTAGGCACCAAAAATTGATTATTTTTGAGTATTATTGCTTAACACTAAAATTACTTACCAAAGAATAAAATAGTAAAAGCCCTGATAAGTCAAGGCATTTGGGCTATATTTCCTATTTTTGATTTTGCAATTCCACGTGGCACCCATTCAACCATTGAATAGTAGCCATTTTGTATTCCTTTCCTATTTCAGTTCTTTCTTTTAAGTATTCCAATGATAAAGTTAAGATGTTTTCTAAGATATCCATATGGATGTCAGCGATTTTATTATCATAAACGCAGCCTACCATCGCTTTGTTTTTTCCTAACGCTTCACGATTCGGCAAATTTTGGTCTATATAGAGACTTATTTAGCCTATCTAGGAGCAAAAGCTAACATGGGAGCGTCACTCTCGTGTTCCGTTGCATAACGATAATGATATGTTCCGAAAACAACAATCCCTGGATACCAAACCACTGCTTCTTCTTGACTAATTTTGTGATACACTTCTAACAGTTGACACGCATCTTCCTGGTGATGCTTGGCTTTCGAGCCAGTGATAATCTCCTTGACAGCTTGGAGTCAATTTAGCCACGATACACCTTTCTAACGCTTAATTTATCATTACGATTATACCATGAAAAGAGAATAAGTCGCTAGTGTAATCAATAAGAATCAATTCCTTATATCAAATAGGTCCTTCATCAGAAAGACCTATTTTGAAAATTTATTCAATCGATTATAACTGACTAACGCTAGCTTCAATTAACTCAAAACAATTAAGGATAAGCTATCATATCATGGACTTCTGATGATACGCTAGTCACCACAGATACCTAATCACTTTTGATAACTATCATTAAAAACAGAAAACACATTTCATAAACAGATAATCCAAACCTGGTATAACTATAATGACCAAAAAGGGGAACCTTGTTTTTCCTTAAATAGTCAACAAATCCGAATCTTGTTTAAATCAGCCATATCAATAACTCGGTCAACATTTCATAAGTAGAACAAAATGGACTAAAAGCGACCAATCTCAGCTAAAACACATACCTCTTAACAACCATTACTTTCTTATAACGAGAAAAAGATTCTTTCAGGCTCAGGACAAGACAAGCATATCCCGAGCCATATAAAAAGACGATTAGATAAACAAACACCATAAAAGTACTCAAAAGACTAACATTTGCTAGCGACATCTTAAAAAGATAAACCAAAATCGTGGTTATCACAATAGTAAGTCCAAAATCAGCTAGTCCTCGTTTCCCTTTAACATTCTGAACTCCTAACCCTTTCTCAAATCACCCCCATTAACAAGAGAATATAGTTAAAAACTGAAACAATAACCAGTAACCCATTATTCATCATATGAACAAGAATCGAATCACGAATATTTTCTTCGCGTTTAAAAGCAAAGAAGAAAACACTACCTAATGCAAAATACATGATTATTTCTATTGGCATAACAGCATGCAATAAAGCAAAAATCAAGGAGCTCACAAGACACTTGGCCCATTTATTATCCTTTTTAAAGAAATAACGGTTAAAAAACCCTCTAAAAGTCACTTCTTCTAAGACTGGTGCAAAAAAGCCAATCATGACATGAAAAGCCACAAAATACAAAGGAAACATATTCTTCAAATCGCTGGAACTAGCCTGTAAAGCAGCATCGTTAGCTGACATAGGATTTCCTGTCATTTTTTGTAATAACAGTGTTCCTAAAATCGCGACCAAACGCGCAGCTAAGAAAAATAATCCTGCAACACCAAAGTCTTTCCAGTCGAATGGTCTACCAGTAATTTTATAATCCTCCTTTTTAAGATACGTTTTCCAAACCTTACGAATAATTAAAAAAGCAAGTAATAAATAAAGAACACCAAAGACCCACTGTAACACTATTGGCGTCTTATCTTGATTTCCAATCAAAATCATAGGCGCCAGATTAATCCCTACCACCAAGAGAATCAAACCAACAAATTTAGTAATACGTTTAAATCGAGACATTTTAAAACTCCTTTTTCTAAATATAGTCAATACCGTCATAAATGATTAAAACTAATGCACTTATGAAATGGTTTTAACTTGATGACAGTATAACACACAAAATCGTTAAATAATCATCATTTCCTAAACAGTCATCGAATCGTCCTAAACGGTATCTTTTTGTCACAAATTCGTCAAAATTTCTATTTATCGAACTCATGAGAAATTGATTTATAGCAGGAAATTAATAAAAAACATTCAAAAACGCTCCATCAACTACTTGTTAATGAAGCGTTAGTTAAAATAGCTACATGATAACCCTATTCATCCTAATCAATAGCGACATAACGCCTTGCACCACTAAAACTCATGTAAGATAGCCATTGATGACCTGCTACCTTCACAACCTTATCGTAGTTAACGGATGATCCTGCTTCATAATAGGCTAATTCTGAGCTTGACAACTTAGGCTCTGCCTTAATAGAAGCACGTTTACTAAAGGTATAGGTTCCTTGTGCTGGTAAGGTTGGTTTATTAGTACCAGTCTTTGTTGTGACACTGCCATAATTACCACCTTGGAAACCATAATACTCTTCAAGTGACAATCCTGACTCATGAATTTCTCTTGCTTCTTTGCCAACATAGCGAAGATGCCAAGCTTCTTGCATAAAACCTGTAATAGCTTCTCTCCCCGGTTGATAACGTACAACAAAACCGTATTCATGCGCATGATTTTGAAGCCATACGCTTGCAGCCTTATCTTCTAGAAGACGACCACTTTTATCAGTCAAATCAAATGCCAATCCTGTCTGATGTTCACTATAACCAGGCCTTGCTGAATAGCGATCTGCCGCAGCTTGTCCATCACGGTTAACATAAGATTGATACAATCCAGCCTGAGTATCATAGCTTCTAAAACCACTGTAACTATACCCAACATTGTATCCTTTGGCAATCATATCATTACGAAGTTTAACAAAAGCTGCTTTAGCGGATGAATTTTCTCCTGGATTATATTGGGCAGATAGTGGGTATTTTTTATTAACCACTAAAACTTCTTCATATTTACCAGCCACACTATAATACGAACCATTAAAACTCACTTTGGGCTTTGAGGGACTTGCGACTACTGGAGCCATAATTGGTTTTGTTGGTAGGGTAACTTTGGTAGATAGAATGCCCTTTAATTGCCCTTGTCCATAGGCATAATAGAGATGCACATGGTAATCACCTGTGCTTCCTTTGTGAGTCTTGCTAGCTACTTTGACTTGATAAGTATCATCAGCTTGTTTTTGGGCAGTATACCATACTAAGTCATCTTGACCATTTTGTTCCGACCAGACAGGTACTTTAATCGCTTTAATAGCAGTTGGTGAGGAAACTTCTGAAACGGTTATTGTGAAGCCTTCATTGGAAATATCTTTTATAGCTAGTCGACCATATAGTTTAACACTACTTGTCGGTTTTACTTCTTGAGCCGGTTTTGTTTCTTCGTGAGTTACTTGTTTTACGCGACCTAGATCAACATAGCGGCGCACTCCACTATAACTAATGTAAGACAACCAGTGATGACCATCATTTTCAAGAATTCGGTCATAATTAACCTTGTCGCCTTTGCGGTAGACAAACTCAGTCCGAGCAGCTACTTCAGGTTTATTCTTGATAGCACTATCTCGCGTAAAGGCATATGTTCCATTTTGGGAAATAGCTGCATCTTTTTCTTTAGACATTTCTTGCTTAGTTGTAGTATTTTGGGAATTATCTACTGAGGGTTCAACTGGGCTATCCTTAACACTCGAAAGAGCAACATAGCGGCGAATGCCACTGTAACTGACATAAGAAAGCCATTGGAAGTTATCTGCAATTAACGTTTTATCATAGTTGATTGATTCTCCCTTGTTAAAGGTGAATTCCGTCTTTGCAGCAGCTTTAGGAGCATTTTTCACCGCAACTTCTTCTGTAAAACGATAAGTCCCTCTTGTAGCAAGTGTTTCAAGAACTTTTTGGGAATCTTGTTCTCCGTTGGCATTAGAGTTAGGAAGAATATCTCTCACTTTTCCAAGAGACGCATAACGTCTAACCCCACTATAAGAGAGGTAAGTTAACCAGCGATGACCATCTTTGGTTACTAGATTATCATAGAAGACTTTATCGCCAGCATTGACATAAAATTGGACAGGTGCAGACAGTTTAGCTTCATTACGAATATCAGTCCGTTCGGGATAGATATAAGTCCCTTGCTTGGGAAGGTCGGGTGTTTCAATCTCTTTTGTCAGCATTTTTGAAGCGATCAGACTAGCTGAATTTGATACCATCCTTGGAGCCACTTCAGTATTTTCATCTGTATTGTTTGAAAAGGCTTCTGAATGTGCTGTCGCTAAACTAGGCTCCTCACTTGTAGCTTCCATTGACGTCTCAGAAATACCTTTAGCAGAAAGTGATGGAACTGTCTCTGAACCAGTCATCATTTGTGACGTCTCAAGAGATTGACTCATAACACTAGAAGAAATAAATTCAGGAGATGGTGTCATGACACTACTATCTCTTATATGATGATAGTTATCAATAGCATCAGAATTCGGCTTAAGCCCTTCATCAGCTGAAACTTGACTGGCACAAACAAAACTCATCCCAAGAAGGATTGACGTTACACCAAAGGAATACTTTCGAATAGAAAACCGTTGTTTTCCATTTGTAACAAAACATTGTTTCATAACCTCACCCTCATTTCTAACCTTTTTATCTTCATTATAGACTTCAAAATGTCATTTGTCAAACATAAATGTAATCTTTGTAACGTAAATGAAATATTTATATTGTAATGAGATTTTGCTTCCCAAATCTTAAACGAAAATTATCCTCTCCTACATAACACAGTTGAATGAAATAGGAATAAGACAAAAAACACTTCAAGAGAGAAGTATTTTACAATTCTCGAGTGAACATACCGTTCCAATATTATATGATTATCATAGTTGTCCTGTTTTTGATTCATTTAAATTAAGAAAAGCCATCTCCTTAAGAAGATGACCTGTTGTGTATTAAATCATTTCGTTAAAATCCCAAACTTCTGTCCAACCTTGGTAAAAATCTGGTTCATGGCAAACCATAAGGATTGAACCTTTATAGGCTTGTAATGCGCGGCTAAGCTCTGCTTTTGCGTCGGCATCCAGATGGTTAGTTGGCTCATCCAAAATCAGGACATTATTTTCACGATTCATCAGTAGACAGAAACGAACTTTTGCCTGCTCTCCACCTGAGAGAACTTGAATTTGACTTTCGATATGTTTTGAAGTCAAACCGCATTTTGCCAAAGCTGCGCGAACTTCTGCTTGATTAAGGGCCGGAAAGGCATCCCAAACGGCTTCAAGTGGTGTTTGACGATTACCACCAGCAACCTCTTGTTCAAAATAGCCAATCTCTAGAAAATCACCCGTTTCTACGACACCTTCAAGGGGCTTAATTTCCCCCAAAAGACTTTTCAGCAGGGTGGTTTTACCAATACCATTAGCACCTGTAATAGCAACCTTTTGATTTCGTTCAAAGGTCAAATTTAAAGGTTTTCTAGTCAAGGGACGATCATAACCGATAACCAAATCCTTAGTTTGGAAAATAAAACGGCTGGGTGTGCGAGATTCCTTAAAATGAAATTCTGGTTTTGGTTTTTCCTTGTCAAGCTCAATCAGATCCATCTTATCCAGCTTCTTCTGACGAGACATCGCCATGTTACGCGTCGCAACACGCGCCTTATTACGTTGAACGAAATCCTGTAAATCAGCAATTTCCTTTTGTTGACGTTCGTAAGCGGCTTCTTTTTGGGCCTTTTTCATGGCATAAACGGCTTGAAATTGCTCATAGTCACCAGAATAACGAACCAAATCTTGATTTTCAACATGATATACGATATTAATCACATCGTTTAGGAATGGAATATCATGAGAGATAAGAACAAAGGCATTTTCATAATTCTGTAAATAACGTTTAAGCCAGTCAATGTGCTCTGCATCCAAATAGTTGGTTGGCTCATCAAGTAGAAGAATATCTGGTTTCTCAAGCAATAATTTTGCCAAGAGAATTTTGGTGCGTTGCCCCCCTGAAAGTTCCGTCACATCAGTATCCATACCAAAATCCATAACACCTAAAGCACGCGCTACTTCATCAATTTTAGCATCTAAGGTATAAAAATCACGTGATTCCAAACGATCTTGTAGTTCACCAACTTCTTCCATAAGGGCATCTACATCGGCACCATCATCAGCCATGGACATATAAATATCGTTGATACGAACTTCCGTTTTAAAAAGGTCATCAAAAGCCGTACGTAAGACATCACGAACAGTTTGCCCTGCCTCAAGAACAGTATGTTGATCTAAATAACCAGCCGTGACATACTTAGACCACTCAATCTTACCTTCATCGGGTTGCAAATGTCCTGTTACAATACTCATGAAGGTTGATTTACCCTCGCCATTAGCTCCAACCAGACCAATATGTTCCCCTTTTAAAAGACGAAACGATACATTTTCAAAGATAGCACGGTCGCCAAAACCGTGACTAAGATTTTTAACTTCTAAAATACTCATAATAATCCTTTACAATGACAATTCAATCCCTACCATTATAACGTAAATACCACTAAAAAGAAAATGACCAAATAAAAATCTAACTATTTTAACGGATTAGCAAATGCAGTTTTTTCAGCTTTAAATCTTGTGATACGCATTAACGATGTAGCCTTAACTCCACACCTTCAATCAGCAATCAATCATCTTGAAAAGATTTCTCAATAACAATGCCGAGACCTTCAATCTGTACGACAGTGTAGTCAATCATTTCAATTATCCTCTAACAGCTTGTCCATTGGCAAGGACTTCATCAACGATTAAGACTTTATTATTTATTATCTTTGTTTAAAACTTTGCTTGAGATAGAAATAATCAAAGTTATCTGTTCGTCAATGAGCGTATTTCAGCGGTTAAAGCACCTTCCACCATTCTTTAAGGAATTTGCCTAGAAAAAAGAGCATCCTAAAACGCTCTTTTATCAATAATCTTAGATAGAGTCACCATTCCAGATTGAATTTTTAACGATGACATAATCTACAAATTTCAAACTTTCGACATCTTTACCACCTGCATATGAAATTGATGATTGTAAATCTTGTTGCATTTCAGTCAAAGTGTCTTGAAGATGTCCTTTAGTTGGAAGAAGAATTTTCTTACCTTCGACATTTTTGTGCTCACCCTTTTGGTATTCAGATGCTGAACCGTAGTATTCTTTAAAGGTTTCACCATCAACTTCGACGGTTTTTCCTGGACTTTCAATGTGTCCGGCAAAGAGCGAACCAATCATCACCATGCTAGCTCCAAAACGAATTGATTTGGCAATATCACCGTGAGTTCTTACACCACCGTCTGCAATAATTGGCTTACGGGCCGCTTTTGAACACCAACGAAGTGCCGCTAATTGCCAACCACCTGTACCAAAGCCAGTTTTAACTTTAGTAATGCATACTTTACCAGGACCAATACCAACTTTAGTAGCATCTGCACCAGCATTTTCCAATTCACGAACGCCCTCAGGTGTTCCCACATTACCTGCGATAACAAATGTTTCAGGAAGTTCCGCTTTAATGTGTTTGATCATCTTGATAACACTATCGGCATGCCCATGGGCAATATCAATAGTGATAAATTCTGGCACATCATCTTTCAACGATGTTATAAAATCGTATTCGTATTCTTTGACGCCAACTGAAATCGACGCAATCAAACCCTGATCATGCATGCGTTTGATAAATGGTTTACGAGCCTCTTCATCAAAACGATGCATGATATAGAAATAACCACCTTTTGCTAATTGCTCAGCCACTTCTTCATCAATTATCGTCTGCATGTTAGCAGGAACGACAGGCATTTTGAAAGTATAGTTACCCAATTTGACAGTTGTATCAGCTTCAGAGCGGCTATTGATGATACATTTATTAGGCACTAATTGAATATCTTCATAGTCAAAAACTGGTAAATCGCTAAACATAAACTCCTCATTTCTATTGCAGGCCAGGTCATAACATAAGAAATGAAGCAAAGTGTTTACTTTTTTAGTCATTCTTCGTCAAAAAACCGTACATTTTCTCAAACCTACAACGCTTAAAAACTATAATGACCTTCCTATAACTACACATTCGTAGCATCGCTAGGCAGTTTCTTGCCTTTCCTTTTTATATACTACTAAAGATATAAGTTTTTTACAATTTTTACGTTATTTTATCAAATATAGTTCGCTTTTTACGAACTATATTCTTGAAGTTATAGTTTCTTAATCTTAGCAATTGCAGACTTTTCTTGTAAATAGTAAAATAGACCCATGTTATATCCTGTAAAAATAACGGCTTACTGGTCGCAACAAACTGATAAAATCTTTCTTGATTGGTTACAAGACTCTTTTCACCATCTCTTTGAACTCACTCTGTCCAAGAACTTCATTAATCCGAAACAAATCAACTATATCGCCTTTGACAATAACACTCAGTTGCTTCTTCACTCAGCAACTTTTGAAAGTTCACTTGAGATTCCGAAACATTACGCTGTTGATCCTTCCTTTATTTTACAATTAAGCCAACAGTTGACACAGTTTTATCAAAAATTGATAGCTTATCCAGATAACTACCCTCTAAAGTTGGTTTATTTTGATGAAAATGGTCAACCAATTTATGATAATAAGGGATTTGATGGTAACTTTTTTTCTTTCAGTCAAGGAACTGAACCTTTGGAAAGTTGGATTCAAGATCAACTAAAAGATAATGCCAATCATCAGGTTACTGTTATGATACCGTCGAGTTCTTTTGACCAAATTCTAATTCAAGATTATCGAGGTTTGTATGACCAAGAAGGGCATTTTCGTGGAACTTTCTCTCAAGTCATTGACCTCCACCCTCTTCTAGCAACCTATCTTGAGGAATCCGGTCAAGCCTTAGTTGGATGGTCAGATACCACTTCAGGTGCCTCTATTTCCAATCATTTATTTGATGACGATGACCATTTTTGACACCTTTGATAAACGATATATTGACGAGATGCTCTAACACACTTATTGCTTTTCAACGGACTGTAATATCTTTGTGGTTTCATATTCACTATTTCTGGAAATGCGTTTTGGGTAAACCACTAGCGCACACTCACACCTTTTTGGGTGTCTACTTCGAATCTTCGGAGAGAGACGGCCTAAGCAATCCTCATAAAGAAACGAGACAGTTCAAAGTTCTGCCTCGTTTCTTTATTTTTCTATTTGATAACGTTGGTTGCAACGTCTTCACCAAACCATTTGGTTGAAATGTCTTGGAATTTACCATCTTTATACAATTTTTTGAAGGCCCCATTAACTTTCTTAACTAAGGTTTTATCTGCTTTACGTGCCCCCACTGCAAAGTCTTCACCAGTGAAGTCTCCAGTTACAATATTATACTGGTCAATATCACCTTCTTCTTTAAGGTAATAGTTGGCATAGACACGGTCAATGAGAAGACCATCAATACGGTCATTCTTCAAATCAATCAAAGCTTGTGTGAATGTTTCATATTGAGTGGCATCACCATCTTTGACAAAATCTTTAAGAACTTTAGGATTAGCAGTGAAGGCTTCATAACCAGATGAACCAGATTGTGCACCTAGAACCTTATCCTTCATAGCTTTAAAATCCGTGATATGGTTAGATTTTTTAGACACCAGTACCTGTTCATTTTTCATGTAAGGATTAGTGAAAGCAACTTTTTCTTTACGCTCCTTGGTAATAGAATAACCGTTCCAAATCATATCAATATTGCCATTTTCGAGTTCTGTTTCTTTCAAGTCCCAGTTAATAGCTTGCCATTTCACCTTGATACCATACTCTTTAAAAACAGCGTTGGCAAGATCAATATCAAAACCGACATTTTTACCTGATTTATCTTCATACCCCATTGGTACAAATGTATTATCAAAACCGATGGTAATGCTTTTTTGACTTTGATAGGTTTTCCAATTATCCTTTGTGGTCGTTTCTTTAGCCTTATTTGAACCACAGGCAACTAAAATAAAACTAGCAATAGCAAGTGTTAAAACTGTAAAAAACTTCTTTGTCATATGTCTTCCCCTTTGTTATTTGGGATTGACCTTTAAAATATCATCTGCAATACTTTCAGCAAAGGCCATATCGTGTGTCACCACAATTTGGGTGATTCCCGTCTCGCGGTTCTGTAAAATCAAGTTCTCCACTTCTTTTCGAAGTTCAGGATCCAAAGCAGATGTTGGCTCGTCATAACCAATAATCTGGGGATCTATCATCATCGCACGTGCAAGGGCGACCCTTTGTTTTTGACCGCCTGATAGGGAGTGGGGATACACCTCAACATGTTCCCCCAGACCTAAACGATTTAACAAGTCAATCGCTTTATCTTTAGCGACTTCTCGTGGGGTACCCATGGTTTTCATAGGTGATAATATTAAGTTTTCCAAAACAGTCATGTGTGGGAAAAGTTGAAAATCTTGAAATACAAATCCAAGTAAGTTTTGCTCTTCAAGATGATCAATAGCAACTTCTTGACCATTGTAAACAATCTGACCTGAATCAACCTTTTCCAAACCGGCAAGCATACGTAGGAGTGTCGTTTTTCCTCCGCCTGACGGACCTACCAAAGCTAAAATACGACCTTGGAAAATGGTCAGATTAAAATTTTCAAAAATAACTTTTGAGCCATAAGCTTTAGAAATATTTTTTAATTCTAACATAAGGCTTCCTTTCTAATACGACCGTGGGTCGATAGGCAATGAAACGTTGGCACTTGCTTAAAAGCACGGATAACGTTATCACTTATCAAGTGTGAGCATCTAATACTTATAGCAACACTGGCATTTCAAAATGGTTTTTCTTATTTAGAAACACTCTTATGTTACTGATAATAATTGAATTTCTTTTCAACTTGCTTAGAGATGATTGTAACTAAACCAATTAGAATAAGGTAGATAGCTCCTGCGATAAACATAGGTGCCAAAGTCGCATCGCGGTTAGCAGCTGTTTTACTTGCAAGCAACAAATCACCTACGCCTAGGACATATACCAAAGAAGAATCCTTGACAAGATTAATAACTTCGTTAAAGACACTTGGTAAAACAACTTTAAACACTTGAGGTAAGATAATGTAGCGAACCGTTTGGAATTGGCTAAATTTTAAGACCTTTGCAGCTTCGTATTGTCCTTTTGGAATGGCTTCAATTCCTCCGCGGAAGATTTCCGCAAAATAAGCAGCATAATTAAGAGTGAAAGCAAGAATGGCTGCTGGCATACGGTCCATAGTTACACCAACACTCGGTAACACGTAGTAGAAGAAAATCAGCTGCAACAAAAGGGGGGTTCCGCGCATAATCCAAATATAGAGGGTGATGAGCCACTCTAATGGCTTCAACTTAACTTGCATCAAGAAAGCAAGTAGAGCTCCAATCGGGATTGATAACATAATAACAATAAAAAATACTTGCAAGGTAACCATGGCGCCTTGTAGCAAGCTAGGTAATACCTCTGATATATAGGTCATATGTGACTCCAAAAAAATTATTTCCGTATATTATATCAAAATTTTAGCTATTTTAGAAGAAAACATTAAGAAATATCACGACAAACGCATGAAACAGTTATTTCCGAATTATAGTACAGATAAAAATATTTTATCTAAACGTTTTCACTATAGGAAAAACGCTTAAACATGGCTACTATTTTTGTAAATTCTGAACATTGAAATACAGAAAACTTTATTTTCTTGCTAAAAATCCTTCATGCGTTTGTCGTGAAGAAATATAGCTTAAAATTTACCAAAAACCATTAAAAATGCAAAAAGAAGCGATACAAAACTGTTCAGATTATTCACAGCTCTGTATAACACTCCGTTGCTAGAAAGATTTGGTGATTTAAAAATGCTAAATACTTGCAGATAAACTGTTGTCAGTGGTTTGTCTAAAGCCCTTCGCCATATTTTTCTAAATATCCTGATTACAGTTTTTTAACAAATTCTGATTTAAGTTTCATAGCTCCAAAACCATCAATTTTACAGTCAATGTTATGATCACCTTCAACTAATCGAATGTTCTTGACACGTGTGCCTTGTTTAATATCTTTTGGCGCACCTTTTACTTTAAGATCTTTAATCACAGTAACCGTATCACCGTCTGCTAGACGTGTACCATTGCTATCTTTAACGATCAATCCCTCTTCTTCCTCAGCCACTTCGCTTGGTGACCATTCATAAGCACATTCAGGACAAACTAATAGCGTTCCATCCTCATAAACATACTCTGAGTTACATTTTGGACAATTTGGTAATGACATCATATCTCCTAAATAATAATAATTTTCTTTATTTTACTTTAGAATACTTGATTTGGCAAGCCTATACTAAATAAAAAAGATGGAGAAATTCCATCTTTAGGTTACGATTATTGATGTTTCAATCCTTCTACACTCGCAAGGATTTCGTTCACGAGTGTCTGATCTTCAAGACCAGTAACTTCACCGATAACGTCACGAAGTGATTTTTCAGATAACAACTGCTGGAGTTGGACACTTTGCTCATCATTTTCATCTTTGTAGTTAAAGACAAACGCAACCGTTTTAAGAAGATTGTCGTACGATAACCCACGATCGCGTAACTCACGAATTGGACGAATAAAACGTTCATCAAAACCGAGTTTGCGGATTGGTGTGCGAGCCACACGGACAACATCATCAACGATATATGGATTTTCAAAACGGCTGATAATCACCTCATGATAGGCCTTCAAATCCTCTTCATCAAAGCCCCACTTAGCAATCAGCAACGAACGAATTTCACCAAGGACAGCTTCCAGTTGTGCTTTAACATCAGCATTCTGGAGGGCTTCAAGAATCGTTTTAGCACCGTAATATGCCCCTGTATAAGCTGATGTGGCATGACCTGAGTTAACAGAGAACAATTTACGTTCAATAAATGGTTCCAAGTCTTCTTCATAATGCACACCTTCCAATTTTAAGTCGGTGTTTTTCATACGGCTTGTTTCCACTACCCATTCGTTAAATGGTTCTACGACAACAAAGAGGGGATCTTCATGGCTTTGAGCTGGTACAATGCGATCGACAGCCGCATTTGGGAATCCAACGTACTCTTCAATATAAGCTAACTCTTCATCTGAAAGGTATTTTTTCACTTCTTCATATAGGAATTGTGACCCACCAATCATGTTCTCACAGGCTAAGACGTCAAGGGGATGCGTGTTACCAGCTTCTTTACGAACTTTCAATCCATCCGCAATCAATTCAGCGATAAATGGCAAAATATTTGGACCAATGGCTGTTGTAATCAAATCAGCTTCCGCCACAGCTGCAACCACATCAGCTGGATTTTTAGCGTTATTAATACCTGAAACACTTGAAACTGTAATATGACGTTTACCGTCTTCAGCAATTTCAATATCATAACTATGACGATCATTCAGGGCGTCGATAATCCTTTCGTTTACATCTACAAAGTCAATTGAGAAGTCATTGGCAAATAAAATCTCCCCGATAAAACCGCGACCGATATTTCCGGCGCCAAAATGTACTGCTTTTTTCATCCTATCCTCCTTTTAGGCAACACTATTCAACAAACGAATAACTTCTTCTTCTGTTTGAGCATCTGCTAATTTAACCACATTATCAACATCTGCACAAAAGATAGAAATTTTTTGAATCATATCTAAGTGTTCATCGCCAATACCTGCGATACCAAACAAGACTGTCGCTGTTTGAGGGGCTTCATCTGTTCCAAAGTTAACACCTTTAGGGACTTGAACAACAGTAATACCAGATTTCAAAACTTCTTTTTTGGCATTATCTGTGCCGTGTGGGATGGCAATAAAGTTGCCCATATAAACGGATAACTCTTCATTACGCGTAACCATAGCGTCTACATATGATGGATTAACATAACCTCCATCTTTGAGAAGATTACCACAATAGCGAATGGCCTCTTCCTTATTATCAAAGGCTTGATTTAACTTAATGAGTTCTTTTTCAAATTGCATGTTAATTCTCCATTTTCTTAATATTTTCTGTGAAAATTTGATTGAGTAATTGATAAATAATAGCCTTATTACCAGTTTTATAAATCTCTGTATAGAGATGGTTTTCAATGATTGATTGACCAATTGCTGTCATCAATTCTCTAACAGTGTCACTTTCGGAAATGCCCGTCAGCATGACTAATACTCTTGTAATCACTTCGGGCTCTCCATTCATCGAAATAGCTGTTACAGGTTGTTCCAATTCACAAACATAAAAGCCTGATTGTTTGACACTACTTGACTGTGTATGAAGTAGCATTAACCCCGTTTCTGGAATAGCCATAGGACTTTGCTCAAAACGCTGGATTAACTTTGCTGATAAGTAATCATAGTCAGCAATCCCTGGTAAAACGCTAACAACAGTCGCCACTGCCTCTTCAAAAGATCCAACGTTAGCTACTTGATAAACATTAAAATGTTGTAATAATGACTGACTGACTACCAGATAATCTTGAACATCAAAGCTAGCCTCAATTGGCAAGTCATCACGAACAACTACCTCGCGATTCTCTTGCACCCCCTGCAAGAAATCCTGAAGAGCCAGAAGTTCTTTCCCATCAGGATAAATAGGAATAAAATAGAAATCTTCCGTAGTTGGTTGTGTTGTTAAAACAGCATCGTACTGCTGAATAGCTGTCATCTCAATCTGACTCGGTGAGGCAACACTTAGCCGTTCAATAAAAGGTGCCAAATGTTTAATCCGAGTCACTAAGAGCTCTCTAGCCAAGGGTCTTTCATCTGTCAATAACAAGAGACGAATAGGATAGATATCAGGACTTCTTCTTAAACTAGAAGCAAAATGTAAGGTAATTAGTTCGTATTCATTTTCTGTCTGTAAGTATGGTGGAAAAATATCTTTAACCAATAGACTGACAACTCGATGCAGATAGGAACTGTGCTTCAAAGCACTATGCGCAATAGTATTCTGACTAGACTCACCAAACATTTCTGGAACAGCTAAACTTAACCGAATATGATTAAAAAGAAACTTAAACAAGATCTGATCTTTCGCAAAGTTAATTTTTGTGTAAAGAGATACTTTATCAATCAAATTCGAGATATTGTAGTAAAACTCACTATCCATCTGCTCTTGAAAAAGTGGCATCGGCTGTCGTTTAATGACAAATTCATCCAAGCGTTGAGCGAAATATAAAATTTCTTGCAAGTTAAAGAACTGACCTGTTTGTTTGGCATAATCATTAAAAAGTGACTGGGTCAAATCAAGAGCTTCTCGACTGACAGGTCGACTTTGTAAGTCCAGTTGATTAGCATTAGCCAAACTCAATAAAACAATCAGAAAGTGCCCCATAATAGTGTCGCATTCAGGAAGTTGCTCACTAATTTGTTCAAAAAGTTTTTTTGCAATCTTAAACTGCTTCACATTAAACCACGACAGTTTTACTTGATCTAATTTACTAAAGTCAGAAACAGCCAGACTTTGTGTCAAAATAACCGCTGCTAACCATCTTTTTAATCCTTGATCTCCTTCAAGTGAATACCCTCCCTGGCGATGCAGGCGAAGATCAAAAGCCTTGAAACGTTCCTCTATGCTGGCAATATCTTGGATGATGGTCACATTACTCACCAAAAAGACTTCTTGTAACCATTCATTAGTTAAAGGCTTGCTTTCCATTAATAAAGATAGGGAAATTTGAGAAAGTCTTTCTCTCTGGGAATAACTCTTTTGGTACTGGTAATGTTTTAGTTGATCTAACTCACCAGATAAGTAATATTTCCCCGACTCTCTTAATACCCCGATTTGATTAGTATGTAGGCTCTCGGTAAGATCAGCAATTGTCCGATAAGTGGTCCGTTTTGATACTTGTAAAATTTCTGTTAGTTGATTGACGGAAAGCTTCCCATATTTCAGGAAAGCTTTCAGCAATTGTTCTTCTCGTTTTGTCAATAGCATAAACTTATTATACTACTTTTCTATTCTTGCTTTCAATGTCACTATTAGACAGTAACATGGTGGAATTCACATTTAATTATTTATTCATTCTAGCGACCATTTTGTCATATTCTGGTGTGGTTACAAGACTATCAACGACAAGAAGCTGAGCATTTGGTGCAGCTGATTGGACATCGGTTTGATTAGCAATTGTGGTAACGACAAGAATATTTTTAGCATTAAAACGGTCAAGTTCGACAAAGGCTGCTTTTGATACTGGAATACCAATATTTTGATGCTTAAAGATGGCTTCAAGAGTCGCTTGACCCATTGTTGCTGAACCTTCAGCCTTTCCATAAGCAAATACTACTTCATCAATTTGGTTCAAATCAACCTTCTCATCTGTTATAACTGCTTGTTTCTCTTGTGCTGGAACAATCGCCGTTTCTTCTTCGACTAATAGAGACACAATTTCATCATATTTTGGTGTGGCTAAGAAATTATCCACTGAAACGTGTGCGGCACGTGGTGTCCGTTGATAAGCGCGTGCTGCTAACTCTTCTTGAGTCACAATCAAGGTGCGATCAACATCTGTAAGGTTTGAAATGGCTTTATTAGTAACAGGGATATTCAGACCAGCTTTTTTCACCTTATCACGCAGAATAGATGCTCCCATAGCTGAGCTTCCCATGCCAGCATCGCAAGCGAAGATAATTTGATCAATAGAGGTTGCAGAAATGTCTTCTGTGATTGGTGCTGATTCTGTTGCTTTTGATTGACCTTTGGCTTGAGCTTTCGCAGCCGCTGTTGCTGCTTGCGCTTGCGCCAAATCGTCACCAGTTGATTTATCTGTTTTAAGGATAATAGATGCCACAAGAAATGATGCTACTGTCGCTGCAAGCACACCTGCAAGAACAACTAAGTGTGGTCCAAATCCTTTAGGTGCCATAGCCATAATAGCGATGATTGAACCTGGTGATGACGGTGACGTTAGACCTGCTCCAAGAAGTTGAAAAGTAAAGGTACCAGTCACACCACCTGCGATTGCAGCTAAGAACATTGCAGGTTTCATCATGACATATGGGAAGTAGATTTCGTGAATACCACCAAGGAAGTGGATAATAGTTGCTCCCCATGAAGAAGCTTTTGCTGAACCTTTACCAAAGATACCATAAGCAAGGAGAATACCAAGACCAGGTCCAGGGTTAGCTTCAAGAAGATAAAGAATTGATTTACCAGTCTCTGCTGCCTGTTCAGTACCTAGTGGAGTAAAGATGCCATGATTAAGAGCATTATTTAAGAAGAGAACTTTAGCAGGTTCAATAATCAAGTTGGCAATCGGTAAGAGTTTAGCATCAACAATCGCTTGAACGCCATCACCAACCCAACCCGTCAATGTAGCAACAACTGGACCAATAGCAAAGAAGGCAATAAGGACAAGACCAAAGCCAATTAAGCCGGCTGAAAAGTTGTTAACCAACATTTCAAATCCAGTTGGGATTTTAGATTGAAATTTTTCATCGAACTTTTTGATTAGCCAACCACCAAGTGGTCCCATAATCATAGCCCCAATAAACATTGGCACTGTGGAGCCAGCGATAGCACCAAACGTAGCAATGGCACCAACAACACCTCCACGTTGGGCGTAGACGTTGTAACCGCCAGTATAACCAATAAGAATTGGAAGCAAGTAAGTCAACATTGGACCTACGATAGTGGCTAATTTTTCGTTTGGTAAATAACCTGCCTCAATAAAAAGTGCTGTGATTACTCCCCACGCAATAAATGCCCCGATATTGGGCATGACCATATTAGAAAGTGTTGTTCCAAGTTTTTGGATTTTCACTTTTAATGATGATTGTTGTTCCATGAGAACGCCTCCTATTTTTTTTACATCTTCATGATATCATTAAAGCGCTTTCTATGACACTCAAACTTTGACACAATTTTTGTGCCAAAAAAGATGCCAGATCTTTGCCTGGCATCTTCCTTTTATATTAAACACTTATTCAACAGTAACAGCTTTAGCAAGGTTACGTGGTTTGTCAACATCAAGACCACGTTGAAGGGATGCGTAGTAAGCGATCAACTGAGTTGGAATTACCATACCAATGGTTGCTAAGAATGGATGAACTTTATTGACAACAATATCATCTCCATCGCGTTCTAATCCCTCTTCTACAACTGTCAAGACATTAGCACCACGAGCAGCTACTTCTTGGATATTGCCACGTGTATGGGCAGCTACCAGTTCACTTGAAGAAATTAAGCCAATAACTGGAGTACCATCTTCAATCAATGAAATCGTACCGTGTTTCAACTCACCTGCTGCGAATCCTTCACATTGGATATATGAAATTTCTTTCAATTTAAGAGATGCTTCCATAGCAACATAGTAGTCATTACCACGGCCAATATAGAAGGCATTACGTGTTATAGCCAATAATGCCTCGACTTTATTAGCAATCATATCTTTCTCAGAAAGCGTTGCTTCGATAGATTGTGCGACTAATGATAACTCATGTACTAAGTCAAAGTCAAGTGCTTCTGCCTTACCATTAGCTTCACCGACCGCTTTTGCCAAGAAAGCAAGTGCCGCTACTTGAGCTGTGTAGGCTTTTGTTGATGCAACGGCAATTTCAGGGCCAGCGTGAAGAAGCATTGTGTAGGTTGCTTCACGAGAAAGCGTAGAACCTGGAACATTGGTTACTGTCAAACTTGGTATTCCCATTTCATTGGCTTTTACAAGCACTTGACGACTGTCTGCTGTTTCCCCTGATTGACTGAGCAAGATGAACATTGGTTTTTTGCTAAGAAGTGGCATGTTATAGCCCCACTCAGAGGCAACGCCTAGTTCAACTGGTGTATCAGTTAATTTTTCAAGCATTGCTTTTGAAGCAAAACCAGCATTATATGATGTTCCAGCAGCAAGAATGTAGATACGATCAGCTTCTTGAACAGATTTAACGATAGCTGGATCGATGTTCATATTTCCTTCACTGTCAGCATATGTTGAAATCAATTTACGCATAACAGTTGGTTGTTCATCGATCTCTTTGAGCATGTAAAATGGGTAAGTCCCTTTACCAATGTCTGAAAGGTCTAATTCAGCTGTGTAAGAATCGCGCTCAATGTCATTTCCATCGTAGTCAGTAATTGACGCTGAATCTTTAGTCAAAATAACCAATTCTTTATCATGGATTTCCATAAATTCAGATGTTTCACGAATCATAGCCATTGCATCTGAACAGACCATATTGTAACCATCACCCAAACCAATCAAAAGAGGTGACTTGTTTTTTGCGACATAGATAGTATCTGTATCTTCAGAATCAACCAATGCAAAAGCATAAGAACCTTCAATGATTGATAGAGCCTTCTTAAAGGCTTCTAAAACAGACAAACCGTCTTCGACAAGTCGGCCAATCAAGTGTACCGCAATCTCCGTATCTGTTTGACCTTTTAAGTCATGACCAGAAAGGTACTCTTCTTTAATTTGAAGGTAGTTTTCAATAACACCATTATGGACGAGAACAAAACGTCCATTTGCTGATGTATGTGGGTGGGCATTATCTTCAGTTGCTTGACCATGAGTAGCCCAACGTGTATGACCAATACCAGTATTTCCAGCAACATCAATACCAATTTTAGCACGTAAATCTGCAATACGACCCACTGATTTTACAAGACTCGAATGCTCACCATTGGCAACATAAATACCTGCTGAATCATAGCCACGGTACTCTAACTTTTCAAGACCTTGCATCAAGATATCTGTTGCATTACGATTTCCTACAACACCAACAATTCCACACATAAATTTCTTCGTAGTTATCTCAAATAGATAACCACTCCTCCTTTTTTTATTCTAAATTGGTATAGTCATTTATACCTTAAAAATAAGACATTGCTAGTATATAATGATATTTTGATTATGTCAACACAAAAATTGGTATAGTCATATTTATTAAAACAAAAAAACCATAGACAATCTATGATTTTTTCAAAGCCTATTGATTTTCCAAAAAACCAAACGCATCAAATGGGTACAACTTAAATGTCAATACTCCCTTAATTTGAGCTTGATCAATCAATCCAAATTGACGGCTATCTTGCTCATCCCGACGGTTATCATTTAAGACAAGAAAATGGCCTTTACTAATCTTATCTTTGGATGATTTAGTAATAGTTTGTAAGTTAAAATCCTTTGTAAAATTCACTTGATGGTTAGTTTGAGTTAAATAAGCAGCTTTTAGATTTTCAATATAGGGTTCTGGTTTAACAAGACCATTAATATAAAGCACATCGTCCATAGATGTCACAGTATCACCACCTTCAGCAATGACACGACTAATATGCTTTTTACCATCAATCACATAAACAACAAAGTCATCTGGTTTAGGTTTTTCTTGTTTATTATATACTAAAACATCATTAGCTTTTAAGAAATTATTTTCATTTTTTTCACTCACCTTGATGGTAGAAATGTAAAATCTACCAATAAAAAAAAGGACTAGTGCTAAAATAATTACTAAAATAATATTTCGAATTAAATCACGTTTTACCATACTAACTTCTCCTTGCTTTGAAAACTATTATACCATTTTTCAAAACATAAAAAAAGTAGAGTAACCTTAAGACCAATGTCATTAAGACTACTCTACTTAAATCAAAAGATAATTTCTTATTGAACAGTGCGGATACGCATTGTGTTAGTTCCACCTGAACCAACTGGCACACCAGCAACGATGACAATGTTATCTCCTGATTGAACAAGACCTGTTTCAAGAGCAACTTTTTCAGCTAATTCAAACATATCATCAGTTGAACCTGGTTTTGAAGTTACAACTGGGATAACACCCCAATACATCATCAATGAACGTTGTACTTTTTCATCGAAAGTAACTGCCAAGATGTCTGCATCCGGACGGAATTTAGAAATTGCACGTGCAGTATTACCTGATTCTGTGATTGTAACAACAAGCTTGATGTCCATTGAATGTGAAGCATCCTTAACCGCTGAAGCCACAGCATCCGTTTTATTAGTACGTGGGAATGATGACGAATCTAAACGGCCATATTCGTTAAGAAGACCTTGTGCATTTTTATCAATGGTAGCCATTGTTTTAACAGCTTCAACTGGATATTTACCGTTTGCTGACTCACCTGAAAGCATTGTTGCATCGGTACCATCGATAACAGCGTTGAAGACATCAGATACTTCTGAACGAGTTGCACGTGGTTTGTCAGTCATTGTTTCAAGCATATTTGTTGCTGTGATAACTGCTTTACCTGCTGCATTAACTTTAGTGATAATCATTTTTTGGAATACAGGAACCATTTCAAATGGAACTTCGATACCCATATCACCACGAGCAATCATGATACCATCAGCTGCTTCGATGATCTCATCAATATTGTCAATACCTTGTTGGTTTTCAATTTTGGCAAACAATTGAACATGATCATTGCCAGTTTCTTTACAGATAGCACGAACTTCT
Source organism: Streptococcus jiangjianxini (assembly GCF_040225085.1). NCBI lineage: Bacteria > Bacillati > Bacillota > Bacilli > Lactobacillales > Streptococcaceae > Streptococcus > Streptococcus jiangjianxini. The sequence continues at coordinate 21,839 of NZ_JBEHGL010000002.1, forward strand.
TCAACGTCTTTAGCTGTACGAACAAATGAGATAGCAATAAAGTTAAGACCTTGTTCAAGACCAAAACGAATATCTGCATTATCGCGTTCTGCAAGAGCAGGGAAAGGAATTTTAGTGTTAGGGATGTTAACACCTTTTTGCTTAGCAATAATACCGTCGTTTTCAACTTCAACAATAAATTCACGTTTTGCAATATCTTTTTCAAGAACACGTAAACCAAGTTTTCCATCGTCGATAAGAATCGTATTACCAACTGAAACTTCATCGTAAATGTCGAGGGCACCTGCTACGTTCAATGCAATAACATCACGTGTTGATTTTTGACCTTGAGCAGTGGCAACACGAATTTTTTCACCTGTTGTGTACGCAAATTCTTTGTCATCACCTTCAAATAGTTCTGTACGCATTTCTGGACCTTTTGTATCAAGAAGGAAACCAACTTTTTGGCGTGCTAATTCTTCAGCACGACGTACAGTAGCCATACGAGCACCTTGCTCTTCATGATCACCATGTGAGAAGTTGAAACGGAAAACATTTGCTCCTGCTTCGATCAACTCAGCAATTTTAGCTGCAGACGTTTCAACATCTAGTTGCTCACCCCAGTATCCATCGTCTCCGAAACGTTTACCGCCACGGATTTCAACCGCTGGACCAAGTGTTGCAACGATTTTTACACGTTTATTCATCATGATATATAAAAACTCCCTTTATTTTTTGTCGATTATCGACGACTAACTAAACTTAACTAACAACTTTTTAGTTTGCTAAATCTTTGTTCAATTTAGCAAAATCTAAGCGTGCTTTATGTGGGTTGTTAACCACAATTTTGTCACCTTCAAGTGTAAATAAAGCACCTTCTTCAGCCGTTCCAAGAATTGGACTTTCAACCAACTCTTCTTTGTGGACACCTACGGCAACTCCGCCACGACCTTCTTTTAAAAGTGCTACGGCACGAGCACCCATCCATGAAGCGAGAACACGATCACGAGCAGTTGGTGCACCCCCACGGAGCAAGTGTCCTAGGTTGGTGACACGAAGGTCAGAATCATCTCCTGCTTCTTTCAATTTAGCAGCAAATGCTTCACCACTCATCACGCCTTCAGCAAGAACAATGATGTGATGTTTTTTGTTGCGGCTATACCCTTGCTTGATTTTAGCGACAACATCATCAATATCATAATCTTCTTCAGGAATAATAATTTGATCAGCACCTGAAGCGATACCAGACCAAAGGGCAATGTCCCCAGCATTACGACCCATTACTTCAACAACGAAAGTACGGTCATGTGATGCAGATGTATCACGAATGCGGTCAAGCGCCTCAGTGGCTGTACTTACAGCAGTATCAAACCCGATTGTGTAATCTGTACCAACGATATCATTATCGATTGTTCCTGGAACACCAACTGCTGGGAAGCCATGCTCTGTCAAGCGCATAGCTCCATGGTATGACCCATCACCACCAATAACAACGACACCTTCAATACCGTGTTTTTTTAATTGTTCAATACCTTTTAATTGACCTTCAAGACTCGCAAATTCAGGATAGCGAGCTGATTGAAGGAAAGTCCCACCATTAGAAAGAATATTAGCAACTGTTCCAGCTTCAAGTTGGAAAATGTCTCCATCGACCATTCCAGCATAACCACGGTTAATACCGAAAACTTCCATTCCTTCTGTGATTGCCTTACGAGCTACTGCACGAACAGCAGCATTCATACCAGGAGCGTCACCACCACTAGTTAAAACAGCAATACGTTTCATTTTGTACGTTACTCCTTTACATTTTTAACTTCTCCATTATAGCATATTCACCCTTGAAACGGGAGGATTTCTACCATAATTTAGCGAAAAACCGTTTTCATGACGTATGGTTTTAAATCTTCATCTAAAATTTGTGATTTTTCAACAAAATATGTCTTACTTTGAATGGTTTCATGGCTTTCTTGATAGTGAATCACTACTGGAATATTACCCGAATGCTCTTTCAAAATTCTCGCAATAATCAAATCGTGATCATGGTTTCGAACTTGAATCCAATATTTTTCCGTCCTTGCTATTTCAAGCTGATTTAAAATCAGTTGTGTGCGTCCATCACGCTCTTGTGTACGACCAGTGAAATAGTAAATCCCTTCTTCTTTTAACTGACTTGACAAATGATGGTAAGTTTCTGGAAATACGGTGACATCCATTTGTCGATCAGTATCTGTTACTCTCAAAAATGCCATTTGCTGACCACTTGATTTGGTTCTAATGATTTTTATAGATACAATTTGACCCAAGATAGTAACGGTTCGATTAGCTGTCAAATGCGCTATTCTATCTATGGAACGAACATTGTTGGTCATCAATTCTTTCAAGGGGTGTGGACTCAGACCAATTCCTAAAATGGCAACTTCCTGACGATACTTTTCAGCATTGGAATAGTCAGCTTCTTCTATCCAATTATAGGATGATTCCGCAAAAAGACTTCCGAGTTCTTGAACAAAGAGAATTAGATTGTCCAAGTTTGCTTCAATTTTATGACGGTTTTTCTCAAATTGATCAAATAAACCAACTTGTATGAGGGGAAGCACCATTTCTGACTTTTGAAAATTTTCTGGTAAGCGTGTTAAGAAATCTTCAACGCCATGAAAAGGCCTATTTTGGATAATCCAATAAGCTAATTCTCTTGGTAACCCTTTGATATTTTTTAACCCTAAGTAAATTTGACCGTTTGAAATGTTATCCTTATAAGGGATATGATTGATTGATAACTTTGATAGGGTGAAACCTGAAGTCAAAGCATCATCTAAATAATCACTACTCGAATAATTGAGCATAATATCATAAAAAATGGAAGGATAATGAGCTTTAAAGTAAGCCAGTTGAAAAGCTAAAGCCGAGTATGCAAAGGCATGACTTCTGTTAAATCCGTAACCTGCAAACTTAGCCATCATTTCAAATAAGCGTCTGGCCGTTTTTGGATTTCTGCCCAATTCTTTGGCTCCTGCTAAAAAGTCGACTTCCATCTTCTGCATTTCAGCAGCATTTTTCTTAGACATGGCTCGACGCAGCATGTCCGCTTTACCAAGCGTAAACCCTGAAAAGACCTGGGCAATTTGCATGACCTGCTCTTGATAGAGCATGATGCCAAAAGTTGGCTCTAAAATCGCTGCTACTACAGGATCAATTAAATCAATGGTTTCCTTGCCATATTTTCGTGAAATGAAATTATCAATATAATCACTTGATCCTGGTCGATTTAGACTTGTTGTTGCAACAATCTCTTCAAATCGAGCTGGTTTAATGCGTTTTAAAAGATTGATAGCACCGGCTTGCTCAAATTGAAAAATACCTTTAGTTCTTCCAGCGGCAAATAGTTTCAAGGTCTCCTGATCTTCTAAATCAATATCTTCAATAACAATTTGTTCTCCTAATTCAGAAGCTACCTTCTCTTTCATTTTCTGAACAAAGGTCAAATTTCGTAAGCCCAGAAAATCCATTTTTAGCAAACCGTTAGCTTCTACAGCATCGGCATCATATTGAGTGATCAGCATCTCTTCACCAGATTTTAATGGGATATGATCTGTTAATAAATCATCACTCATCACCACACCAGCAGCATGAATTGAAGTCTGACGCGGTTTGCCCTCGATTCTTTTAGCAATCTCAAAGGCTCTTTGATACTCAGCTTTGCTATTAATAATCTGTCTAAAAGACATGTTCCTTTCGTAAACACTGGTCAAATTATCGCGAAATGAAATTTTCTTCGTTATATTGGTAAGCTCATATTCTGCAGCTCCAAAACGTTTGAAAACATCCCTAATAGCTTGTTTGGCGCCAAAGGTCGAAAAAGTTACAATTTGAGCAGCATGTTTAGATCCATAACGATCACGAACATAATGTAAGAACTCACTGCGGTAAATATCCGGTAAATCGATATCAATATCTGGCATGCTATACCGTTCAGCATTTAAAAACCGTTCAAACAGTAAGTCATTCTTTACAGGATCAATGCCAGTGATCGAAAGAGCATAAGCAACCAAACTTCCTGCTGCTGAACCTCGTCCCATCCCCATATAATAACCTTGCTGACGTCCAAAGGCTAATAAATCCCAAACAATCAAAAAGTAATCGTCAAACCCCATCTCATGAATGATGGTTAATTCTTTTTCTAGTCTCTCGTGATAGATTGGTGACGTTAGCCCCTTTTCTTGCAAGCCTGCAAACGTACGCTCTCTCAACTCGACATGGGCGTCTTTGTCACGGTTAAAACGTGGTAACTTTAAATCAGTATCAAATGTGTAGGAAATACCTTTGATAATTTCTGTTAATTGCGCTATTATCCCAGGAAAACGGCTTTCAAATGCTTCCTCCATTTGCTTTGCATCAGATAAAATAGAAAGCTGGGGCCTTATAGCGACTTCTTTCAAAGGCATATTTTCTTTAATGGCTTCAAGCATTTGAAGGGTTTCTTTATCTGCTGAATCAAAAGCAGTAACTTGGTGAAGAGGAAGAATTGGTCTATTAAAGGATTGAACGGGAGTATCTAAACCAACGCCTATTGTGAATGGTACTGGAATATCTAAAGAATCGATACCCTCATAATAAGGAATAATAGGTAGTATACTGTCAAAATAGGATAATAAATCCTCAAATCGTCGATTGCCTGTCATCACCTCAGTTGATAATTTCATCAAGTTTCTATATCCTTCCGAATTTAGAGCAACCAAGCGGCATTCTATCTGACTATCTTGGTAAAGCAAGTTTGTTGAAAGTCCAACAATTGGCTGGATACCTGCTGTTTTGGATTTTTGAATAAAATGATAGGCAGCATATAAATTATCCCTATCCATAATTCCTAAACTCGAGTAACCAAGTTCTTTTCCTCGAGAAATATAGGTATCTATATCTATGAGACTCTCCATAAAGCTATAGACCGTTTTTGTCTCTAATGGCACAAACATTTACTTCTCCCAAAATTCCTATCAAGCTTTAACATCAAAAAAGAACCCCTTTACCATTGCTGATAAAGGGGACATTATGGAGCCGGTGGGAGTCGAACCCACGTCCAAACACCTGCCATCATATTCGTCTACAACTATAGGTTATGCCTTCATTTAACTTAGTATCGACACATAACTCAACCCTATACTAAGCGAGTCTATCAATCTCTTTTTAAGTAGCTAGACAATACTTAAACGTAGCTTGCTAAAATAAGACTTGACCCGAAACACAAGCAATTCCAAGCAAGTCACACCCGCTGTTTTTTAGGCAGCTAAAGCGTAAGAAGTGTTATTTTTTGCAGTTATATTTAACTGACGTTTTACATCCGCACGATGAGTCGCAGAATATGCCACATAATGCCTGTCGAATCCGTAACGACCCCAAACAAAAGTGATAACAATAGTATATCAAATCTGGTTTCAAATAGCAAAAAAAATTCCGTTGTGGTATGATTGAGCTATGGAAATGAACTATAGCAAGCGCTACCGAATATTGCAAAAAATAATTAGAGGCATTGGCTTTCTCTGTTTGATTGCAACAGGCATTCTAATCCTCTGGCTATATCATATTGGTATATTAAATGATACTAATGTTTTAAAGACGGTTATTCAGCAACACAACATCATAGGACCTCTTATTTTTATCGCTATCCAAATCATCCAAGTGGTCTTTCCAGTTATCCCTGGTGGCTTAACTACCGTGGTAGGCTTTTGGGTCTTTGGGTGGTGGCAAGGTTTTATTTACAATTATCTCGGCATTATTATTGGAAGTGTTATCCTGTTTCTTTTAGTGAAACGCTTTGGTAGAAAATTTATTCTTCTTTTCGTTAAAGAAGACACTTTTTTCAAATACGAGCAAAAATTAGAGAGTAAACATTTCGAAAATCTTTTTATATTAAGTATGGTGGCTCCTGTGTCCCCTGCTGATATGATGGTTATGATTACTGCTCTAACTAGTATGACTTTGAAGCGCTTCATTATAATCATTCTTATAACCAAACCATTCTCCATTATCGGCTATAGTGCTTTATGGATTTACGGTGGAGACTGGGCTAAAAAATTTCTGTAAACTATTCGCAAGTTTCTGACTTACGGATCGTTTTTCTGTCTCATAATATTATGTTTTACCTAAAGATATGCTATAATACTCATAATTAATCAAAAAGGAATACATATGATTTTCAAAAAAATATTACCAGTAGCAACCTTAAGTTTAGCCCTCATTAGTCTTGCAGCGTGTTCAACAAACAAAGACGCTAATCCTAATGCCAAGAAAAAAGAACTCACCACTATACAATCAAAATCAGAACCCAGACAAGATCCACAAGTACGCTTAAAGTTCAACGATATTAAAACAGCAACTGCTGCCAATGACTTTAAGGGAGGGACATCACTTGAACAAGTAAAAGCTTTATATGGTGAACCAAAATCACACACTACAAAACCTGCTGGAGATGTAACATTAGATGTTTACACCTGGGAGATTGACGGGGCTACAATTAGTGTACAATTATTTGAAGATAGCACTATTGCCAGAGCCATTTCAAATTTTGCCTTTGAACGGAAACAAACCATTACAAAGAAAATTTACGATGACAAATTACCTAATGATTTAACCTTCACAGAAGTCACTGAAATTCTCGGGCAACCTGATGTCATGTCTCAAGCTGTTTCGTCCGATGGAGAACAACTACAGGCTCTATGGTCAAGTAATTTAAAAGGAAAAGACAATACTCGACAAATTGAATTAATTTTTAAAAATGGGAAACTCAGTAAGAAATCACAAAATGGATTAGAATAAAAATAGCCGCTTAAGTTCTGCTGACTGACGAAAGCATTATTGTTTTTCTTATTAAGTCGTAATCATTTTGAGTTGTGTTGCTTGACATGTCAGGACTGTTTCTTTATGGTCATTCAATCGCCTCTTTGCCATGACTATATCGCTTTCTTTCCGACAGTTTGACAAAAGTGATGACGATTTCTTCACTCAGGTGATACTTAAACGAATACTTTTTTATCCAAAGATTCTTAAGCAGTCCTATCGCCTTTTTCATTTCAGTATAAGTTAATTTATCAGCTAGTGAATAACCTTTTTTCATCTAGCGAGGACCAGTTTCTAGACTCTTTGTAGTTCTTTGCCAACTGAAGTGAGTATATGAATAGCTAACACCTAGAGAGGACTGAATCGGTCTTCTCTTTTTTTTATTGAGTATAACTTTTTGGTTGACGATGGTAGGAATTTGATGTTTTTTTGGAGGCAAGAGTTATCTCAACTACCGCTATTGTTCCGCAATTCTTGCATCTCAAACGATGCTTTCTGATACAAATCAACATCTTATAGCCTGCATAGTAAAAGAAGGAAACATTGGGTTTTCGTTAAAAATCGTCTTCCCCATCTGAATTTGGCAGTTGACATAAGCTGATGCATCATCACATCATCCAGCGCACCCTTCAATTCCTTGTGGTTGCCTATATCGAACATTCCTTGTCAAATATCGTATTTTGGCCTCACATTCTCAATAACATAATGTTGTTATATATGAGTCTTTTTAATGATGATTTGTTCACTTATTATTATAAGTCTATAAATTCTTTCATATACTCAAAAAGGTCTAGAACGTCCATATAGGGATTTACCCATTGCAGAAATTATAGAGCCTTAAACAAGGCTTTAAACCTAATAAAAAGAGAGAAACCATCTGATTCTCTCTCGTACTTAATGATAAAGGCACTGGCCTATAAAAGGTTTTTAGTCTATTTTTATCCACCTTGAGGGAATCGAACCCCCATCTCAAGAACCGGAATCTTACGTGATATCCATTACACTAAAGGTGGAGAACTTGAGTCAGGATACAACTCAAGTTAACAAAAAGCTTGCTTAGCAAGCCTTTTATTTTTTAATTACAATTCAATGTCACCAAATAGGTCAGCCATTGAGAAACCGGTTTGAGTTTCTGGCAACTCGTAATCACGTTTTGCTTCACGTCTTGGACGACGTGGGCGTGATTGACGTTTTTCACTGTTATCACCTTCAGCTTGTGCTGGACGCTCTTCAAGAGCTTTGATTGAAAGTGAAACACGTTCTGCTGATGAATCAACTTCAAGAACTTTAACAGTCACATCTTGACCTACTGAAAGAACATCTTTAGGATTTTCAACACGTTTGTGTGAAATTTGTGAGATGTGAACAAGTCCATCAATACCTGGAAGTACTTCTACGAAAGCACCGAAGTCTGTAAGACGTTTAACTTTACCTTCGATAACATCACCTTTAGCCAATTTTTGATCAACACCATCCCATGGTCCAGGTGTAGTAGCTTTAAGTGAAAGTGAAATACGCCCAGCTTCTTCATCAATTGAAAGAACTTTAACCTCTACTTCCTCACCAACTGACACAACAGATTTAGGTGATACGTTACGTTCATGTGACAATTCAGTTACGTGAACAAGTCCATCGACACCACCAAGGTCAATAAAAGCACCGAAGCTTGTCAAACGAGCAACTTTACCAGTCACTACTGAACCTTCTTCAATTTTAGAGAAGATTTCTTTACGCGCTTCTGCAGCTTCTGCTTCAACAACATCACGACGTGACAAGATGAAACGGTTTTCTGATGGGTCAACTTCTTTGATTTTTGCATCAAATTCTTGACCTACAAATTGCTCAGTGTTACGTACGAAACGAGTATCAATCATTGAAGCTGGAATAAATCCGCGAAGACCTTCAAATTCTACTGAAAGGCCACCTTTAACGGCACGAGTGCCTTTAACTGTAACAACTTCATCTTCACGTCCAACAAGTTTGTCCCAAGCTTTGCGAGCTTCCAAGCGTTTTTTAGATACCAAGTAAGTTACTGTATCAGTGTCTTTCCCTACAACTTGACGAAGAACAAGTACTTCAATCGTTTCGTCAGCTTTAACAAGGTCGTTAATATCTGCATCGCGGTCATTTGTCAATTCACGAAGAGTAAGAACGGCTTCAACACCTGTACCTTCGATAACAAGGTTTGCTTGATCGTTATCAACTGTTAAAACTTCTGCAGTGACAACGTCACCAGGGTTAACTTCGCTAACACTGTTTAGCAAATCTTCAAATTCATTCATTCTAAAAAATCCTCCAACAAAAATCAGCCAATTCTGATTTTTGATACCAATATATTTTCTCAAGGTAACTCGCAAGGGCACAACTGATCGCTAAGACAATTAGGCTTTGCCACATACCATGACTGGGGTAGCTGGATTCGAACCAACGCATGAGGGAGTCAAAGTCCCTTGCCTTACCGCTTGGCTATACCCCAAAGAATGGAGAGAGAGGGATTCGAACCCCCGAACCCGAAGGAGCGGATTTACAGTCCGCCGCGTTTAGCCACTTCGCTATCTCTCCAAACAACAAAAACTATTCTACCATAGTTTTTGTTTAGCCGCAAGAGGTTTATCCACTTTTAATTGTTTAAATTATAATTAGCAATAACGACTTGAACAGCACTGTCTAACGTTTTATGGAATTCTGTCACTGTTTCTTTGTCTACGATGGCAAAGCGATTGTCTAATTCAGCAATTTCACCAATCATTTTTTTACCAGCTTGTAGCTGGTAACCAGACACTTTTTGCTTATTTACCGTAATTTGTGCGTCGCTCACTTGAATTTCAATTTTTTTATCTTTTTTACTCATTTTGTCTTGGTATAGTTTCAAGCTTATCAGCATAAAACTACATTTTCTCCTTATCTTACTAGAAAGTATTTTACCGAAAAACCAAAAAGCTTGCAAGGGTGTAGACAGACAGTTGACGAAAAAGTCGAGGTTGGGTAATTTTCTTTTATTCTTTTTATTTGATTTAGGAAAGAAAAACGCTTAGAAAGGTTTATTTAACAACCTTTCTAAACGTTTTTTCTAGTTAATCTTACAGTTCCAATTTTCTATCGTTTGAAGGGGGCACTTGCAGAAGTTTGCAAGACTAGAACCTTACTTTTTAATAATCAACTTTGACAATCCATCCTTCTGGTGCTTCAACATCGCCAAATTGAATGCCAACAAGCTCATCATATAATTGACGAGTTACCGGACCTACTTCCGTCTCACTGTAAAAGACATGCAGTTTATCTTGATACTGAATGCCACCGATTGGAGATATGACCGCGGCAGTTCCACAGGCACCCGCTTCTACAAATCGATCTAGTTGATCAATTGGCACATCTCCCTCAACGGTTTTCATTCCCAGACGAGTTTCGGCTAATTCTAGTAATGAATATTTTGTGATGGATGGCAAAATCGAGGGACTTAATGGTGTGACAAATTCGTTATCTGCTGTAATACCAAAAAAGTTTGCAGCTCCAACTTCTTCAATTTTTGAGTGTGTGGCTGGATCGAGATAGATAACGTCAGAAAATCCTGCTGCCTTAGCTTTTTTACCCGGTAGGAGACTAGCGGCATAATTACCACCAACTTTAGCTGCTCCTGTTCCATAAGGAGCAGCACGATCAAAGTCTTCGGATACAATAAAATTCGTTGGTGTGAGCCCACCTTTAAAGTATGCTCCTACTGGCATTGCAAAAACGGTGAAAATATACTCCTGCGCGGGATAAACACCAATAACATCACCAATGCCGATTACTAACGGACGTAAATAAAGGGTACCTCCTGTTCCATAAGGAGGTACATACTCATGGTTTGCTTTCACGACTGCTTTACAAGCCTCAATAAATTTATCAGTTGGTACTTGTGGCATCAATAGACGCTTTGCAGTATTTTGCAAACGTTCTGCATTTTTATCAGGGCGAAACAATTGAATACTACCGTCCTTAGTGCGATAAGCTTTCAAACCCTCAAAAGCTTGTTGCCCATAGTTGATGGCTGGTGAACTTTCTGGAATGCTTAATGTTGCTTTTTCTGTTAATCCACCATCGTCCCATTTTCCATCCTTAAAATGCGAAACATAACGATAAGGTAATTTGTGATATGAAAATCCTAGGTTTTCCCAATCTAATTCTACTACCATAAGTAACCTCTTTTCTTTAAAAGTTGTTGTCTAGTATAGCTCATTTTTTTGATGTTTTCAATACTTTTTTGTAAAATTCTGACAATTTTACAAAAAAAAAGAATCTGGAAAAACCCAGACTCTTTTCAACATTGCATAGTTAGTCACCGTTTAAAGTCATTTCAACGATAAATAGGCATTAGATGATTCTGGCGAAAAACACACCTTGCTCTGATATGCTATCTGAAATAAAGGAACCATTACTTGTTCTTTCGGAAAGGCTTAAGGCAGTTAAATCTATTTCTTTCGTCTCTCCTGTATTGGATACGATTTCTAACAGAACTTGCTCGTTTTCAGCAGGCGTTGAGAAGAGATCCATTTCGTTCCCTAAATTTTCTTCCATAACATGAATTGGCCCTGCCTGAAAGACACGGTGTGGTTTTGATTTTAATTCGCGAAGGACTTGTAACCCACGTCCAGCTCGTTTGCTCAAGGGAATATCTGAGACTTTCATCCGTTTGAGACTTCCTCTTTGAGTCAACAAATAAAAACTTGAGGCATTTGTTAAAAAAACACTTTGAACATAGTCATCATTTTTAAGATTGATAGCTTTAACCCCTGCAGCTTTTGGTCCAACCACTGGCACTTCTTCCGCATTAAAATGCAGAGCATACCCTTTATGAGTTACTACCATAATATCTGCTAGATTGATAGGGGTAACCGTCACCACTTTGTCAGTATCGCTTTTAAGTTTAGCGAATTTCACAGATTTTGTCCGATAAGTACGCCAAGGTGATAACTCTTTACGTTCAAAACGTTTGATTTGACCTTCTTGAGTAGCAGCCATATAAATTCCTGAGTCAAAATGATCAAGAATTTCCGCATGAAGCACTTCTTCATCATTGTTGATATTAGTGATAGTTTGAGAGAGATGTTCTCCAATATCTTTCCAACGAATATCTGTTAATTCATGAACCGGTCGATAAATGACATTCCCTTTGCTAGTAAAAATCAATAAGTGTTGTGTTGTCTTAGCTTGTGCATAGAAAATTAAATCATCATCATCTCTTTTACCAAGTTCATCAACTGTTGAAGCATTAAATGAACGTGGGCTGGTGCGTTTGATGTAACCGCCACGAGTAACACTGACAAAAGTCTCTTCCTCAACGATAAGACTTGCTGTATCGATTTCAATGGTTGCTGCTTCTGCTTCTAAATCAGAACGACGAGGATTGCCAAACTGTTTTTTAATCTCACGAAGTTCACGTTTCATCACATTGTACATGGTTCGTTCGTCACCAATAATTGCCGTCAAAGTCGCAATAAGTTCGCGTAATTCTGTTTCCTCATTCTGCAAGGTCACAATATCAGTATTGGTCAAGCGATAAAGTTGTAGAGTGACGATGGCTTCTGCCTGCTCTTCTGAAAAATCATAAGATACTTTTAGATTTTCTTTAGCGTCAGCTTTATTCTCAGAAGCACGAATGAGGGTAATCACTTCATCTAAAATAGACAATACACGAATCAGCCCCTCCACAATATGAAGGCGTTTTTCAGCTTTTTCTTTGTCAAATTTTGAACGAGCAATGATAACGTCTCGACGGTGTGCGATATAGCTAGATAGGATTTTTTGCAGTCCAACTTGTCTAGGCGTGTAATTATCAATCGCCACCATATTGAAGTTATAATTGACTTGTAAGTCTGTATATTTAAAGAGGTAATTTAAGATGGTTTTGGTATCTGCATCCTTCTTGAGTTCAATCGCAATACGCAAGCCTTCACGGTCAGATTCATCACGAACCTCGGAAATACCAGGAACTTTATTATTCACACGAACATCATCGATTTTCTTGACAAGAACAGCCTTGTTGATTTCGTAGGGGATTTCCGTGATAATGATTTGTTCTTTACCACCGCGAAGCGTTTCAATTTCAGTACGAGAACGAACTACAACTCGCCCCTTTCCTGTCTCATAAGCCTTGCGAATCTCATCTTTTCCCTGAATGATTGCCCCCGTTGGAAAATCAGGTCCAGGGAGAAATTCCATTAATTTATCTAACTTGGCAGACGGATGGTCAATCATATAGACGACCGCATCAATCACTTCTGCTAAATTATGAGGCGGAATATCCGTGGCATAACCAGCCGAAATTCCTGTGGCACCATTGACCAAAAGGTTAGGAAAAGCAGCTGGTAAAACAGTCGGCTCTTTTTCAGTATCATCAAAGTTCCAAGCCCAAGGGACTGTTTTTTTCTCAATATCGCGTAAAAGATGACCAGCAATCTCAGATAATCTGGCTTCCGTATAACGCATTGCCGCAGGTGGGTCACCGTCCATAGAACCGTTGTTACCGTGCATTTCAACCAATATCTCACGATTTTTCCAATCCTGAGACATACGAACCATGGCATCATAAATAGAACTATCCCCATGAGGGTGATAGTTACCCATGATATTCCCAACAGATTTGGCAGATTTGCGAAAACCCTTGTCAAAGGTATTGCCATCCTTATTCATGGAATAAAGAATACGACGTTGGACGGGTTTTAAACCATCGCGAATATCTGGCAATGCTCTTTCTTGAATAATGTATTTGGAGTAACGACCAAAACGCTCTCCCATGATGTCCTCGAGGGACATGTTTTGAATGTTAGACATAGAATATTACGCTCATAAAAGGCAAAAAGTATGACATTAGTTTTTTCGAAATTATCTCTTTTTTTACAGCCTTTAGAGCGCATTCAACTCCTTCCATAGCATAAAAAGGGACGGTTGTTTGTGAAAACACCATAAAAAACAATAATCCAATCAAGACGCTCGCTTCTAGAGTGACTTGATTTTTCCTAAGTTTTAGTTCCTTATTTTGTTAGAAACGTTAACTAAAATGGACTCTTTTGATTCTCATAAGAAAGTAATAATTCTCTACCTTTTGGTATTGATACTTTTTCTTGTATCAAACATCTAGAGTCTTTACTAAATTATTGTTCCACGACTTGGTGACGACGTTCTTTCTGCCATCGACGATAATCTTCAACGTCTTTATTAACTAGTTTCCAACAAGCTGCCACAACAAGGGCATCATCCAATTGACCTAAAATGGGAATCCAATCTGGAACAACATCAATGGGCGATAGGAAATAGATAAGAGCGCTGACGATGGCTAGCATAGTTCTGCGAGGAGCACGTGTATAATCTTTTTTCCAGTAGCTACGAACCATGCTGATTAAAATTGGAAGCATCTTTAATTCCTGACGAATAAACGGAACCCACTTCATCCTCTTTTCTAGCTTTTCAAGAAATGGCTCCATTTTAGCATCATCTCTGAGCAATTCATCTGCTTTTTTATAGCGACTTTGTAGTTCCATCATGGCTTGTTTTTTATCGAAATATGTTTTCATCGTATGACCTCTCGTTCTGTTCTATCAAGGATGAGACTTTAAGATTAAGTTTTATCAAAAAATAATCTACTAATAAGACTGATTTTCAAAGGATAACTACTAAAATAATCAGGAGGGATTAAAACAGGATCAATACTTTTGCGGTTTGTTCTAGTATCTCATTAGTTATCGTAGAAGTCTCCTTAGAAAACGGTATTTTCTTCCAAGGTAAACTTGACATTATCTTCAATCCACTGGCGGCGTGGTGCTGCTTTGTCTCCCATGAGAACTGATACGCGGCGCTCTGCACGCGCTAGATCATCTATGGTTACTCTGATGAGCGTGCGCGTGTCTGGATTCATGGTTGTTTCCCAAAGCTGATCAGCATTCATCTCACCAAGACCTTTATAGCGTTGCAAGAGCGAGCCTTTGCCAAATTTTTGACGAAGTTCTTCTAACTCACCATCGCTCCAAGCATACTCAACCACTTCTTTCTTGCCTTTACCTTTTGACATCTTGTAAAGCGGTGGAAGAGCAATGAAGACATGCCCCGCTTCTACTAGAGGTCTCATATAACGGTAGAAGAAGGTTAAAAGCAGCGTTTGGATATGGGCTCCATCGGTATCGGCATCAGTCATGATAATAATTTTGTCATAGTTGATATCATCCAAACTAAAATCGGCACCTACTCCTGCGCCAATGGTATGAATCATAGTGTTGATTTCCTCATTTTTGAGAATATCAGTCATTTTAGCTTTTTCAGTATTCAAGACCTTACCACGAAGCGGCAAAATGGCTTGGAATTTTCGGTCACGTCCTTGTTTGGCAGATCCGCCAGCTGAATCTCCCTCGACCAAGTAAAGTTCATTTTTCTTAGCATTTTTAGACTGAGCTGGAGTCAATTTACCTGATAGAAGTCCCTTGTCCTTCTTATTCTTTTTGCCGTTGCGACTTTCATCACGCGCTTTACGGGCAGCTTCGCGAGCATCTCTAGCACGAATCGCTTTGCGAATAAGGTTTGAAGCTACTTCCCCATTTTCAAGTAGAAAATAGGTTAGTTTTTCAGAAACGATACCATCAACGACTGGTCTTGCTAAAGGAGACCCCAGTTTGTCCTTAGTTTGCCCTTCAAATTGGAGGTGTTCTTCAGGAACTAGGATTGACAAAACTGCCGATAAGCCTTCTCGATAATCAGAACCTTCTAAGTTTTTGTCCTTCTCTTTTAGTAATCCCGTTTTACGGGCATAGTCATTCATGGCTTTGGTAATAGCTGACTTTAGTCCTGTCTCATGTGTTCCACCGTCTTTGGTGCGGACATTATTAACAAAAGAAAGGATGTTATCTGAAAAACCATCGTTGTACTGCATCGCAATATCAACTTGAAACGCTTGGTCACTCCCTTCAATAGAGATGACTGGCGTCAAGGTTTCTTTATCTTCATTGAGGTAGGTAACAAAATCCTGCACACCGTTTTCGTAGTGGAATTCTTCGTGTATTTCTTCTTCCTGACGATGGTCAGTCAGCGTCATGGTAACATTCTTTAGAAGAAATGCAGACTCCTTAAGACGATCAGAGATGGTATTGAAACGGAAATCTGTCGTCGAAAAAATAGTAGCATCTGGCATAAAGGTAACCGTTGTTCCTGTTTTTGACTTAGGTGCCGTGCCAATTTTTTTCAAGCTAGTAGCAGGTTTTCCGCCATCTTCGAATCGCTGTTTGTATACCGCACCATCACGTGTAATCTCAACCTCTAACCAAGACGAGAGAGCATTAACAACCGAAGAACCAACACCGTGCAAGCCACCTGAAGTTTTGTAACCACCTTGACCAAACTTCCCACCCGCATGGAGAACTGTAAAGATAACCTGGACAGTCGGGATCCCCATGGCGTGTTTACCGGTTGGCATACCCCGACCGTTATCAGCGACACTAACCGAACCATCCTTATTGAGGGTTACGGAAATTTTTTCTCCAAATCCTGAGAGAGCTTCGTCGACAGCATTATCAACGATTTCCCAAACCAAGTGATGAAGACCTGTCGCATCCGTTGAGCCGATATACATGCCAGGACGTTTGCGGACAGCGTCCAATCCTTCTAAGACTTGAATGGCATCATCGCCGTAATTGTTAATATTAATTTCTTTTTTAGCCAAAATAGCCTCCAAATAGTTTCATCTTTCCTATATTACAAGTTTTCCAAAAAATTTGCAAAAAAATTTAAAGTATTGACCTTAAAATAAACTTGTTCGTTCAGTGTGCTATGCTATAATAGTGACATGAAAATAATTTTACTCATACTAGTGGCCTATTTATTAGGTTCAATTCCTACTGGACTTTGGATTGGTAAATATGTTTACCATATCAATTTACGTCATTTTGGTTCTGGAAATATGGGGACTACCAATACTTTCCGTATTTTAGGAAAAAAAGCTGGCCTAGTGACGCTCGCTGTTGATTTATTTAAAGGGACTTTACCAGTTCTCCTCGCCATTTGGTTAGATAGCCCTGTCTCTCCTTTACTTATTGGATTCTTTGCTATCATCGGACACACCTATCCGATTTTTGCCAATTTTAAAGGCGGTAAAGCTGTTGCTACCAGCGCAGGGGTCTTACTTGGATTCGCACCTGCATTTCTTTTCTATCTTTTTATTATTTTTGTGGTGACACTTCTTCTTTCTAGCATGATTTCCTTCACAAGTATTACAGTGGCTGTCGTTGCTGCTGTTAGTGTCTTACTTTTTCCTGCTTTCGATTTTATTCTAAAGGATTATGACATCTTGTTTACCCTTGTTGTATTAGCAATGGCAGGTGTCATTATCGTTCGTCACCAAGACAATATCCAACGAATCAAGGCTAAAAAAGAAAATCTTGTTCCTTTCGGACTAAATATCACTAAGCAAAAACCAAAATAAATAACCAAACTCCCTGTCAACAATATACTGGCAAGGAGTTTTCTTCTTATTCGACATTTAACTTAGATTTTAATTATTCTGATAAACAATACGACCGTCACAGATGGTATAAGCTATTTTTCCTTTGAGTTTTTCACCAACAAAGGGGGAATTAGATGCCTTGGATTTAAAATCTTCCGTTACAAAACGGTGTTCTTCTGAGAAAATCACTAAGTCAGCTGGCCCATTTTCTGCGACATAGCCTGCATCAAAACCATATAGTTGTGCTGGGTTAATTGTCATTTTAGCTAATAACTCAGAAAGAGATAAGTGACCCGCATCAACCAAGTAGGTCAAGCCTAAAGATAAGGATGTTTCTAATCCTGTCATACCTGAAGGAGCTTTTGTAACGTCAGAAACCTTTTTCTCATCCTTATGATGAGGCGCATGGTCAGTCGCAATAATCGAGATAACGCCTGATTTCAATCCTTCGATCACCGCTAATCGATCTTTTTCTAGACGTAGAGGTGGATTCATCTTGGCATTGGCACCTTTTTCTAGGAGGAGTGTTTCGGTTTTGGAAAAATGTTGTGGTGAGACTTCTGCGGTCACTTTAGCACCCAAGCCTTGAACAAATTCAACAATCTTGACAGATTCAGCTTTGGACAAATGTTGAACATGGAATTTGTTGCCCACCTCATAAGCAATCATAGCGTCTCTCGCCATCATAGAGTATTCGGCAACGCCTCGTGCACCGCCACAGCCAAAATGTTCCCGAGCAATGGTTTCGTTTAGCCCCAAAACACCATTAAGATTGGGATCTTCTTCGTGAAGAGCCACAATAGCATCCAATGCCTTAGCTTTTTTAAAAACCTGACGGACAACACCTGCATTTTCTAAAGGAATGCCGTCATCCGAAATCCCAACAGCTCCTGCTTTGAGGAGACTTTCAAAATCGGTCACTGTTTTACCATCAAAATCGAGGGTTGCTGAGACATTGGTCTTAACATGAATATCTTCTTTAGCGGCTGACTCTAAAACTTCTGTCAAGGTTTCCACAGTTGAAATAGTAGGATTAGTATTAGCCATCATCACGACCGTCGTAAATCCACCAGCAGCTGCTGCCTGAGCCCCCGTATGGATATCTTCTTTGTGGGTCTGCCCTGGCTCTCTAAAATGAACATGAATATCAACCAACCCGGGAGCAACTATTTTGCCACTAGCGTCAATGATTTGTGCATCTTTTACCTGAATGCCCTTGGCAATCTTGATAATTTTTTGATTATCAATCAAAATATCGGTCACATCATCAAATTGACTTTTAGGATCAATTAGGCGACCATTTTTTATGAGTATCATGGGTTCTCCTTCTAAACTACTGCAATTATTATAAATTTGAATGAAGATTGGACAAAAATGTTTCTAAGTTCTCTTCGTGCTGGTACTTAAGAGCTGCACTTCTATCTTTTTCAATAATAACACTGGTTAAATCAATCTGATTAACCGTAGCAATAGCGACAGCATAATGGATAAGATCTGCCAACTCTTTGCCAAGTTCTTCTTGCAAATTTTCATCACCTGAACTTTTTCGCTTAGCTCGTTTATTGAGCACTTCAGCAACTTCCCCCACTTCCTCAACTAACTTCATAAAAAAACCTTGTTCATCTCGATCATCGCCGTAATGATTGGCTAAATAGTTCTGTAAATCTGATAATGTTAATGACATGTTATTCTCTCCTTGAATATGAAATTAGACACTTGGAATATTCTCTATGATAACAGCTTAATCGTTTTGGTCATAATAAGTGCAGGATATCACTGCTAAATCAATGGTCCAGTAGGCAATACCTGATTCAGCCTTATCTTCACAAAAACTTGGAAATGTAGTTCTAACCTGATTGATGAGCTTTCAGCTTGTTCCTTGACTGCTCGAAGTGCAATTAAGATGTGAACTCGGTAGTCTGTTTATTGAGCAAAGGCACCTGCAAAATCTGTAAAAGTTACCAATCCTTTTTCAAGAGAAGCACTGTTTACTACCATACATACCTCGTTAAAAACTGGGATAAATTTCGAAAAATCTAGTATTGTTAACGGTTGATAAGCTACTTGATTATTGATGAAATCTAGCATACGTCGTCTTTCTACTGTAACCAATCAATGGGTTTCTGATGAGTCTTTTCTAAAAACTGGTTGGTTTTAGAGAAAGGCTTACTTCCAAAAAAGCCACGGTAGCTTGACAGTGGGCTCGGGTGCGGAGCCTCAAGAATGAGATGTCTCTGGTTTTTAATAAGTCTTTTTTTCTTACGAGCATAGGCACCCCAAAGAATGAAAACTAACGGTTCTTCTCTTTGATCAAGTAAAGAGATGACAGCATCAGTAAATGGCTCCCAAATAATATCCGCATGCCCATTCGCCTGTCCTGCAGGTACGGTTAGACAAGCATTTAGAAGAAGTACTCCCTGATCAGCCCAAGGGGTCAAGTCATGATGATTTCTAGGACCAATATCATTTGCTAATTCCCTCAAGATATTTTTCAAGGATGGCGGCGCCGGCATGTCATTAGGCACTGAAAAAGATAAGCCTTGTGCCTGCCCTGGTCCATGGTAAGGATCTTGACCAAGAATGAGAACCTTGACCTGATCGTAATCTGTGCTTGCAAGAGCTTTAAAAACGTTCTTTCGTTCGGGATAGATAATTTCCTGAGCGTACACAGCATCTAAGAAATGATTGATTTTAGAAAAATAGCCTGCCGGTAATTGTTTTTTTAACAAACCATGCCATTTAGAATGTCCCATATCTTACTCCTATGAACGTCCTACGAAATCATGACTGGCTTGAGCCAAGATATGACCATTCATGGCGTGACGAAGCTCATTAAGGAAGAAGCCTTCTTTTAAGTCAAGTTCTTTATCTAAAGCATAGACTGTCAAGGTATAAAGATGGTCTTTGTCGGGTGGGCAAGGACCGATATAAGTTTTTGACAAATCCCCAAAATCTTTAGCCATAAATTTACTGGTTAAACTATTTGAGCCTTTGAGGTGGTCTTTATCTTGATTAGCAAAATCTTCTGCAATATGAGTCTGTGCTGGAGAAACATTTGCCACAACCCAGTGGATGTACTCAAATCCACAGACTGGAATGGCATCAACATCCGTGAAAGTCCAGGCTAAACTGACTGTATTTTCAGGTAAATCGATTAGCTCAAAAGGAAAAGACGTTACAGAAAAACCATCAACTGGCTTGTCTGTGTATTTACTATACAAATCTGGAAGGGTATTGTTTTCAAAGCAATGTTGAATTTTCATCAGGACTACCTCAACTTTCTTAGTTCTATTTTAGCATAATGGTAAAAGAAAAAGGTTTGAAAGGGTATCCAAACCTGTCCTAATGTTTAAAAGCCAAACGTTTTTCCATTTTTTCTTGCCCAACAGCGTATAGTGTGCAAATAATCCAGTACATGAGGGCAACAACAATGTACACCGTCATGTAGTCTGATTTGGCACCACCGATAATTTTAGCCTTATTAAACATCTCCGGTACGGTAATCATCGCTGTCAGGGCTGTGCTTTTGACCATATCTAAGAGAACATTACTTAATGGAGGTAAGGCAATTCTGATAGCCTGTGGAATGATGACTTTGCGATAAATAATAGATGTTCTAAGCCCCAATGAACGTGCTGCTTCCCATTGGCCTTTGTCCACCGCAGCAAGTGATGAACGGATAATTTCAGAAATATAAGCACTAGACATCAAAGAAAAGGCTATGATCGTTGCAACTATAGCATCCAGTTCAATACCCATGAACGGTAGACCAAAGTAAATAAAGAAAAGCAGAACCATCAATGGAATCCCTCGCATGAGAGAGACATGGCTTGCTGCCAACCATCTCAATGGCCAAAGACGCGACAAACGACAAAGCGCAACAAAAAATCCTAGAATAGTTCCCAAGAAAAATCCGATTAGAGAAAGAGATAGAGTGTATGGGACCCCTTCTAAAATCACAGGGATAGCTTCAATAGCTAACTCTGGATTGAACAATGCTTGCCAGTTAATTGACATAATTCCTCCCAATTCTTACTAAAAGAGAAGACCGAGTTATGGCTCAGTCTTCTAATCACTTTACTTATTTATCTGAAACATCAATTGTTGCTAGATCTTCAGTTCCTTCTTCTGGCTCTGTCAAATCTTGACCAGCATAGTATTTCTCAGAAATCTTCTTAAGTGTGCCATCTTCCTTCATTTCTTTGATAACACCATCAAGTTTTTTCTTAAGCGTCTTATCCTTTTTACTCATGACAATCCCTTGTTCTGTTGGGTTATACTTAACGTCACCAACTTTAACTTTGATATCTGGGTATTGTTCCGTCACAAACTTAACAGCCACTTTTTGTGTATAGTAATCATTTGGAATGAAATCTGTACGACCTGTAGAGACGTCACGAAGATAGACATCGTTAGTCACATTATCATAGATAACTGGCTCTGCACCTTGTTTTTCAGCGATTTTCATGTACTGAGTTCCAGCACCACCGCCAGCTTTCTTCCCTTTCCAGTCGGATAGGTCTTTAGCTTTAATACCAGAAGAACCATCTTCACGGACAATCATACCGCCGACTGAATACTTGTAAGGAATAGAGATATTGTATTTCTTAAGGCGTTCTGGTGTTGCATCAAAATTATTGACGGCAACATCCACTTTACCACTATCAACTGAAGTAAAGGACTCTGCCACACCGATTTCCTGATAGTTAACTTTGATCTTAAGACGTTTGCCAATTTCATTCATCATATCGATTTCATAACCGATCAGTTTCTTATTATCATCATAATAAGAAGTTGGATAGAGTGTTCCAGGTGTGGCAACTTTCAAAACGCCTGCTTCTTTAACCTTATCCCAACTCGACTCACTTTTAGCTGCCTTATCATTTGAACAAGCAACCAGAAGGCTAGCAGCCATTCCCACTGACACAAGCGCTGTTGTTTTCTTAATCATTATATCATCCTTTTAATTTTTCTATAAGACTGAAAAGGCTTACTGAAATAGTTTACTGTATTTTTCGGCTTCTTTCAAGAAGAACAACTTGAAACTATCAAACAAATTTATTCTCATTTTCAAACAATTCTCCTAATTGTAACAGTAAGTCTTCTCTCCCTTTGGCGGCTGTTACTTGGACACCGAGAGGTAAACCAGCTTCTGTACGATAAACCGGCAAACTGATAGAAGGTTGTCCAGTGAGATTAGCTTGCTGAGTAAAAGGTGTCCAATTCAAACTCTCTTGAAACATCTGCCAGATCATGTCTTGTTGCTCTGCCTGATTAAAGTCATCAATATGTCTTAAATGGTTTCTTAACTGATCTGATAAGTCAAACTGACCATGCTTAGGGGCAACATCTGCCACTGTCGGTGACAAGAGAATATCATATGTCTCATGAAAGTCATGCATCAAACGACTATAGTCATCCCATTGCGACAAAATCTTAGAATAGGTCTTAGCCGAAATCCTTTGACCACTTCGGTAGATAGCCCAGGTCATCAATTCCATATCATCAATCGTCATCTGACGTCCTAGGCTGGTTTCTATACCATCAAACATAGCAGCTGTTTCGACCGAATTCATGATGTAATATGATTTCATGGCTTCAATGCCGTCCAAGGGCTGTTTATCAAGAACAAAAACCTCGTGGCCTTCTTTTTCTAAGAAATGCGCAGCTTTCTTAACAGCATGAATAGCATCAGCCGACACCTGTCCACCGATAGGGGATTCCAATTGCAAGGCAATTCTCAGGGGTTTTAGGGATTTTTCAAACAAATCCTCATGACTAAGCCGAGGCAATACAAATGGGCTTTCCATCTGACACACTTGAAAGTGTTCTAAAAGCGTTTTGGTATCTCTGATAGTCTTTGTCAGCGCAAAATTGACGGATGCTCCCTGCCATCCCCGATAAGAACTAGGACCTACAGGGATACGGCCTCGCGTTGGCTTTAAACCAATCAGGCCATTGAAAGAGGCTGGAATTCGGATGGAACCACCACCATCACTAGCGGCTGCTAGAGGACTAACGCCAGAAGCAACAAGGGCTGCTGCACCACCAGATGAGCCGCCTGCATTGCGCGTGATATCATCTGGAAGGTTGACGGAGCCATGTAGCTGACTATCAGAAATGTTTTTAAATCCAAACTCCGGAGTGTTGGTCCTCCCTAAGACAATAAAACCAAGTGATTCCAGTCTTTTCACATAATTATCAGACTGTTTGGCACGATAGTTTACCAATAAACGTGACCCTGACGTTGATTGTTCACCAGCCTGTTCTTGCCCCAAATCCTTCAAGAAAATGGGAACACCTCCAAATGATTGATTAGTGAAATCTCTAGTTTCTGACTCTTCCAAGGCTTTCTCAAAGCGTGTACTGGAAATGGCATTTAGTCTAGGATTTTCCTTTTCAGCTTTGGCAATAGTTTCTAGGACTAACTCCTTGGCTGAAACTTGTCCAGAGCGAACACTTTTTGCCATATCAGTTGCATCTTTAACCATCCTAATCCCTTTCTTTTCATGAGTATGACTTTTCAAACACTATTTTTGATGACTATTATATCAAAAAGAAGCTGACTAGAGCAGCTTCTCGATTTTTTAATCTTGCCAATTCTCTTGGTCTTCTTTAAATCTTTTTAGGAGCATAAGACCGTCAGCATCGATATAACCTTGAACTTTAGCGACTTTTATCAATTCACTATAGTTTGAAAGGGTGACTAATGTAACATTAGCTTCTTCAAAGTTTGCTTGAGCTTGGGGTAATTCATAAGAAAAAATAGCTACCACACCTAAAACATCTACACCTGCATCCTGAGCAGCTTTAACAGCATCCAAAACAGAACCACCGGTTGAAATCAAATCTTCAATAATGACCATCTTTTCGCCCTTGATGACGCGTCCTTCGATCTGATTACCAGCGCCGTGATCTTTAGGTTTTGAACGGATATATGAAAATGGTAAATTCATCTTATCAGCAATAATAGCCCCGTGTGGAATTCCTGCTGTGGCTGTACCTGCAATCACTTCCACCTCAGGAAAATGCTCTCGAATCATTTCAACAAAGCCATTTTCAATCAAGGTGCGTGTCTCTGGATAGGATAAGGTGATGCGATTATCAGTGTAAATAGGTGATTTAATACCAGAGGCCCATGTAAAAGGAGCTTCCGGTTTGAGGTAAACAGCTTTAATGTCTAATAAATCCGAAGCAATTTGTGTAGCAAGTGTCATAATAATCTCCTTTGTGACTTTCTAGAAATCCTTTTAAACCGAAGCATTCCAATCAGCCTTAATGGCTTGATAAGCTTGATAAGGATCAGGGGCTAGTGTGATAGGTCTTCCAACCACAATAAAGTTTGATCCTGCAGCTCTGGCCTGACTAGGTGACATCACGCGCTTTTGATCGCCGCATTCTGAACCAGTCGGACGAATGCCGGGTGTTAGGCAAACAAAATCTGACATGGTTGCCTCTTTAATCAAGGTAACTTCGTGTGCCGAACAAACAACGCCATCTAAACCAGCTTCCGCTGCTTTTTGAGCATAATGTTTGACAGAATCTGCCAAACTGGTTTGTATATTTTGATTGTCTTGCATCTGTTCCTGATTGGTAGATGTTAACTGGGTAACAGCGATTAAGATGCCTTGCTGACCAAATCCCCGTTTGGCTGCTGCCATCATCTCTACCCCGCCTGCCGCATGAACATTGGTCATATCAACACCGAGCTTAGCTAAAACTCTCATGGCTGACTCAACTGTATTGGGAATATCATGTAACTTCAAATCCAAAAAAATACTGTGTCCCAGAGATTTTACATAAGAAATAATCTCAACACCACAGGCATAGTATAACTCCATTCCAATCTTGACATAGAGGGTTTCACCTTCTGGAAATTTTCCTAGAAATGCTTTAACACTATCAAAATCGGGAAAATCAAGAGCAATAATTGGTCGCGTCTCAAACAATTCGGTCTCCTTTGCAAAACAAAAGCCTTACCAGAAAAGGCAAGGCTTTACGAAATCAAGGAACTATCCTCTTGTAGACCAATTAGACGATACTAACTGATCATATTATTCCGAAAGAAATCCGCAGATTCCAACCTTCTATGCCTCTCTGGACTTAGTTAAAGGTTATTTAATTTTATTTATTATATCCAATTGTTAGGTCCTTGTCAAAATATAATCCGGCTTTTCCAGCCGTTTGATGAGAATTTTTGTCATTATCTTATCTTTCAGACAGCTTTGTGATACAATATGGCTATGCGAATTCAACAATTACAATACATTATTAAGATCGTCGAAACTGGTTCGATGAATGAGGCAGCCAAACAACTCTATATTACGCAACCCAGCCTTTCCAACGCTGTTCGAGATTTGGAACACGAAATGGGCATCATTATCTTTATTCGTAATCCCAAAGGAATCACACTAACTAAGGATGGCGTTGAGTTTTTGTCTTACGCCCGACAGGTGATTGAACAGACCGACCTTCTTGAAGAACGTTATAAAAATCCAATAGCGCAACGGGAACTTTTTAGCGTATCGTCACAACACTACGCTTTCGTTGTCAATGCTTTTGTCTCATTATTAAATAAGACAGATATGACGAAGTATGAGCTTTTTTTACGTGAAACAAGGACTTACGAAATCATTGATGACGTCAAGAATTTCCGATCTGAAATTGGTGTCTTGTTCCTCAATAGTTACAATAGGGACGTCCTCACCAAAATGTTTGATGATAATCACTTGGTAGCAACCAATCTTTTTTCAACGCAGCCACACATTTTTGTCAGCAAGGACAATCCTTTGGCAACTAAAAAGATCATCCAACTAGAAGATTTAGCGGATTTTCCTTATCTTAGTTATGATCAAGGGGTTCATAACTCCTTCTATTTCTCTGAAGAAATTATGGCTCAGGTTCCTCATCCCAAATCGATTGTTGTATCAGACCGTGCTACACTTTTCAATCTTATGATTGGTCTTGATGGTTATACCATCGCAACAGGTGTCTTAAACAGCAAACTCAATGGCGACAATATTGTTTCTATTCCGCTTGATGTTGATGACCAAATTGATATTGTCTACCTAAAACATGAGAAGGCCAATCTTTCAAAAATGGGTGAAAAATTTATCGATTACTTATTGGAAGAAGTCCAATTTAAAACAAATAATTGACAATCGTCCGTTATACCAGTTCAAAGGCAAGCATCTGTTTTGATGTTTGTCTTTTTTCTTACCCATTTTAAAAATAATTTTAAAAGCCAAAAATATAGAGCTTCTTTCATTATGACCATTAGCTATCAAGCAACACCAAAAGTTAAACTGATTTGTCAATATTTGACAATTTCACTGTTGTGACAAAGCCTGATTATACATAAGCTCAAAAAGTATTGACAGACCAGTCTAACTTTTAACTCAATACTCTAATCAAAAAAACAGATAAAACATAGATGAGCTGTAGGCTAACATTAGATACATTTGATACACTAAAATTATTCTAAAGGTAAAGGAGGGATTTAATGATTCGATGCATTTGATAGATACCCCTTTTTTTCTGAGTACCAACCAGAACATAGGTTTACCATATACTTTAAGACATCCCTACTGATTCTTGGCTAGCTCTTTCATCAATCCTAATATGAATGGACTTGTCCGCATATTTACTGTTAAGACTGACTGTTTTCTCAAGGTTAGACTAGCAAGGTCATCACTATCAAGTGTGTTCTTGCTATAAGCTGCTACCATAGTGACAAATACCTTTTCAAAGATTGACTCATCGCTAAACAATATATGATACAATAAAAATAAATGTGTCTTTTATAAAAACTATCGTTAAAAAGTGAGGAAATAATGTTTAAGATATTAGTCGTCGAAGATGATAAAACAATTAATCAAGTCGTTTGTGAGTTTTTAAAAGCAAATAATTACAGCCCCGACCCTGTTTTTGATGGGGCCGACGCCTTAGAAAAATGGCAGAGCCATTCTTATGATTTAATTATCCTGGACATTATGTTGCCATCTATTGGTGGCATCGAAATCCTCGAAGAAATTAGAAAGACTTCTGACGTTCCTATTATTATGCTAACAGCTCTTGATGATGAGTACACTCAGTTAGTCAGTTTTAATCATTTGATTAGTGATTATGTCACAAAGCCCTTTTCACCGTTAATATTAATCAAGCGGATTGAAAATGCTTTGAGAGGTGTTGCAGGAGGTGAAAAACTAACGATCACTGATTTGGTCATCGATCTTTCTGAACGGACAGTTTCATGGAAAAATGTTGCCATAACCCTGACGAAAAAAGAATTTGACATTTTAGAGTACCTGGTCCAACACCACCAGAAGTTAGTCACCAGAGACCAAATAATGGATGCCATTTGGGGATACTGTGAGCTGGACAGCCGCGTTTTAGATAATCATATCAAAAATATTCGAAAAAAGATGCCTGGTCTTCCGCTTCAAACCATTACTGGAATGGGCTATCTATTGGGTGACCGTGCATGAAATTAATCAAAAAAAACTTTTTGGTCATTAATCTGCT
Organism: Streptococcus jiangjianxini; assembly: GCF_040225085.1. NCBI lineage: Bacteria > Bacillati > Bacillota > Bacilli > Lactobacillales > Streptococcaceae > Streptococcus > Streptococcus jiangjianxini. The sequence goes on from NZ_JBEHGL010000002.1 coordinate 49,638, forward strand.
CATTTTTGCCGTTGTGACAATCATCCTAGGGCTTCTCTATTTTATCATGCCCATTTATTATGAGCACGTTCAAACACAAGAGATCAAGCATGAATTTAAACAAGTTAGCAAACAAGTAGAGGGGAAGTCATTAACACAAGTCAGCAGACTTCTCTCTAAAAACAATAAATCAAACATCTGGTATTCAGTAGTCAATCAAAAACAACATATCATTTTTCCAAGCATACAAATTAGCAATGCTAGTGATAATGAGTCCAGTGATATTATCATTGCAAGTGATGACTCTCATTCTAACAATGAAGTAATGAAGCATACATTTACTTTAGACTCTGGCGAAAAGGTAACACTATTAGGAGAGCTTTCGCTGCAGCCAGTCTCTGATGCCAGCAAGATTTTGCTAACCCTATACCCTTATTTGCTTCTCATATCCTTAACGATCGCTAGTATTGTTGCTTTTCTTTATAGTAAAACCTCTAGCAGCCGCTTAATTACTATCTCAAACACTACTCGAAAGATGGCCAATCTAGAACCCAATCTATCCTGCGACATTAAAGGTAAAGATGAAATTGCTAACCTAGCTAGTGATATTAACAGGCTTTACGATAAATTATTTACAACCATTAAATCTTTAAATAAAGAGTATGATAAACTTGCTGATCTAGAACGAAGTAAATCAGAATTTCTGCGAATGACTTCTCATGAGTTAAAAACACCAATTTCTAGTGTTATCGGCATGATTGACGGTATGCTCTACAATGTAGGAGATTTTGCTAATAGAGATAAATATCTCAGGAAATCTCGTAAAGTCTTGGAGGGGCAGGCGCAAGTTATTCAAAGCATCCTATCTCTGTCCAAACTAGAATCAGCTGTGGAACAAAATCAAGAGATTTTCTCGCTAAAGACTGCTTTAGAAGAAGAGATGGAAGTTTATCATATCTTATCAGAGCTTGATCGCTACCAGGTAACTGTCGCTCTAGAAGAACAATGGGTTAAAGCCAATAAATTATATTTACTAAAAGCTATTAAAAATATCATTGATAATGCCTTTAGGTATACCAAACCTGAAGGTCAGATTGCCATCACACTTAAGGCTAACCAGTTAGTGATCAAAAATGAAGCCGAGCAATTGTTGAGTCAAGAACAATTAGAACAACTGTTCCAGCCTTTTTACCGACCAGATTACAGCCGCTCCCGTAAAGATGGTGGCACAGGATTAGGTTTGTTCATCGCTCACCAAATATTTGAACGCTACCACTTTGACTATCATATTGATATTCAACACGAGCGCTGGGTAATCTTTACAGTCACTTTTCCAGACTTAGAAAAAGAGAGTCAGTCTTAATAATACTCAGCCAAAATCATAAAATAACGCGATGTATCAAATAGCAAAATAAGTTTCTGCAGTTTAGAGCGAACGAAGTGAGCTTGAAAGGATATTTTCGCCGTAGTGGTATTATTAGTGACAATATTGCTGTCACTAATAACGGAATTTTTGAGACTTAGGCTTAAAAATTAGGAATGAAACTCTGAAGGAGGTTGCTTTTGTCCGCACTACTTAAGAAAAAGTTATTTTTTTGAAATTAACTGAGTATAGAGCCTTCTGTTAAAGGTTCCAAAAAAGGGACAACAATCTAGTTTAGATAAGAAAAACCTAGTCATCAACTAGATAACAACTACAATGCTACAAACTGATAGTCGCTATCTGATCATCGACATCGGTCTTAAGAGATTCTAGAAAATTTAGGAGTAAATCATTGGAGCTTCTCATTGGCGAATGTTTTTAGTCATCAGTGAGAAAAAAACATTTAGAGAGAGGAAATACATAATGAAAAAATTAGTAACCTGCATCGCCCTTGGTTTTCTCTTATTACTAGGAAACCACTCCACTGTCTTGGCTGATAAAGTCATCGACGGGGAAAAGACACGCACTGAAATTCAAAAAAATCAAGAATATCCTTATCAAAGTGTTGTTAGAGTACAATACTTGAAAAATAAAAAAGAATATGGAACAGGATTCTTTGTTGGACGCCATCACTTAGTTACCAACAAGCATGTTGTCAATGTGTCTAAAAAACCCTTAAAAGAGATTGTGGTTCGTATCACAGGGAAAGATGGAAAATATTATGACTATCCCGTTAAAAAAATAACCCCAGCCAAAAAAGAGAGCGATGACATGACTATCCTAGAAATTGGAGATAATCCCAAGGACAAAGGAACGCTGGCTGCCATTACTCCCTTAAAACTGGCTAGTCCTAATACTATCAAAAGTCTAAAAAAAGGAGACAAAATCAGCGCCATTGGTTACCCAGGAGACAAACCATATGGAACGCTTTGGGAAAGTAAAGGAAAACTGACAAAAGTCGAACCAGATGGGAGCTTCTTAACCTTCGCTGCTTTAATCTATAGTGGCAATTCAGGATCACCACTTATCAATGAGAAAAATGAGTTAGTCGGACTGGTTAATGCTTCAACTGACGATAAAAAGAATCCTAAAACATTTGGATTTTTATTACGACCAGAATTACGAGACTTTTTAACAACCACAATCAAAAAATAGACTAACTGATCTATCTAAAAACAACAGGAATATGAGATACTCTCGAATCTCTGGCAATGATTTCTCATTACTAGTCAATGATAGTTAAAGCAACCAAGCATTAGTCACTGCTGATATAAACATCTTAGAGGCTGAGATATTTATCTAGCCTCTTGTTAATAGGCTTGACTAGACGAAAAAACTTACCCTGCTAGCTACCCAAGAAATGATTGCTTTTAAGCTTTACCTTAAACAGTCAATTACTCGATATCCATCAACGCTATTAGAATCACAAAGGAAAATCTATGAATGCTCTGACACGCGCACAACTGTATTTAAAGCGGCATTACATCAAAACGGTCATATTGACTAGCCTACTTTTGATCGTAAGCCTTTCTCTGACACTACTCATCTCACTTAACGCAACGTTTAGTAAAGATATCCAAACACTCTCACAAGTACAATCGAAACGCTTTATGGTCACTAAGATAGATAACAGTCCTGAACATACCACAAGTTCAGCTACCCGCCATACATTCCAAAAGGTCGCGTCTCGCTATCACCTAAAGGCCAACCACTTAATCACTGAAGTCGTAACAGTCACCGATAAACAACAATCAACGTCAAGGCCTTATAGCTTGATTAATCAGGAATTCTTATCAAAAGCTAAATTGTTAAAATCAAAATCATTTTTGGCTACAGGCACTTATTTAACGGATTGTGATGTCAATAAAGCTCTGGTTAGTCAACGTTTTGCACAAAAATACCAATTAAAACCAGGGGAACATTTTACGATAAAAGGAGCAAATGGCTCTCAACACACCTTAGCTGTAGCTGGAATATTTAAAGTATCCCAATCTCCTATCACTAATCGAGAAAGTGATTCCCTAGATAATAATATCATCACAACACAAGCAACTCTGACAAAAGTCAACCCAAACTATACTTATCAAACGAGTTACTATGAAGCCTCAACGAAGACAGAGGCTATGCAAGCACAGACTGATCTACAAACTCGAAAAAATATCGCTAAAGAATATCAATTAAAAAAAGATGCCAGTATTCAAGCACAGTTGAAAGGATTGAAAAGCCAACAAAGACTTTTTAAACTAATCTTCTGGGGAACTCTTGTTCTTAGCACCTTAATTCTTGCTTTCTTTCTCAATCTATGGATGAAGAGTAGACAGCTTGAAATCGGTATTTTACAATCACTCGGAAAAAGTCGAGGCGACATCTTGCTACAATATATCCTAGAAATTCTCATTGTAGCTAGTGTCTCAGTAGTGGTTGCTTTGCTAATCAGCAATCTCTTACTGCCCTCCATAAGAGCTAGCTTACTTCATGACCTTTTAAGCGCTAGCTATGAAAATACTGATAATGCCGAACTCATGCCTATCGCTTTTCTAGCTAATCATCTCAATCTGGAGCAACTGGTTCAGCACACCACTAGCTTAAAAGTGACCGATATTAGCTATAGTATTGTCACCAACTTAGCCTTAGCTGTTGGGGCCGTCTTCCTAGCTTGTTCTTCACTGCTAAGATATTCACCGAAGAAACTCTTTGCCATGATGTCTTAAACATCACATCACCCATTAAAACGAAGGAGTAATCATGTCATTTTTTACCAGAGCTATTTATTATTTGTATCGAAAAAGAGCAAAAACACTAATCAACTTTTTACTTTTTAGTGTTATTGCCAGTTTTCTGATAGCCATCTTTAGCTTATCATCATCGATGTCAGGAGCAGTCGTCAAAAAGCATAACCTCACTCAGAGCATAACCCTGTCAGCTAGTAATATTTTTGTTGGAGATGGTTATGGTTCCGGAGAACTTTCTGAAAAAGCTATTCAAAAGATCGCTAGTTATCCTGAAGTCAAAAGTTTTGTTCCGTCTGTATCATCCTTTGCTAGTTTAGAAGATGCCAAGCTAGTCCCTATCGGAACCACTGAAGGCGATTATCGAAGAGAGGATATTGCGACTGCCATAACTGTCGAAGGTATTTCAAACAGCCATAAGGATAATCGTTTTACAACAAGTATGTTAAAACTCAAAAGTGGTCGTCATCTAAAACCTAATGATCACTATAAGGTCTTAGTTCATGAAGACTTTGCCAAACACAATAATCTTAAAGTCGGTGATCATTTAACATTGGGACGTGATCCCCTTCGTTATATCGGAAAAGATAAAACACCTTTAAAAGCCGAAATTGTCGGGATTTTTAGTGGGAAAACCTTCAATAAACCGAATTACAATGACGAGCTAGTTTCTAACACCTTACTATCTGATACCAGTCTAGCCAGTGATTTATTCGGCTTCCCTAAAGGAAAAACACTTTATAGTGAAGCAACTTATGGCTTAAAAAAATCAGTCAATGCCAAAGAATTTATCGCTAAAGTGAAACAGGATGTTGACGAAGTCAATTGGCAAAACTACCAACTGACTGAGCAAAACCCTGCTTTAAAATCTTATAATCGTAGTATCAGTCTCCTTCAAAAAACGGTAAAACGTTTAGTGCTTGTAACCATTATTGCCAGTGCTATATTAGTTATCCTACTACTAACCTTCAATGTACATAATCGTTTACGTGAATGCGGTGTCTTGTTAGCTCTTGGAAAATCTAAGATCGATATTGTTAGCCAATATATCGTTGAAAACCTTCTGCTTGCCATTCCATCATTTATCGTTGCTAGTCTTGTTGGAAAAACACTAGGACAATTATTAGCTAACCAGACCGTGGACGCTGTTGCTCGTACCGTCAGAGAAGAAGTTACGAAGCAATTAGGAGGTTACACCTTGGGGGCTGATAGTCAGACTGACCTTATCATGCAAACTGTCAAGCACTTCCAAGTACATCTAAGTTCTAATGAGCTAATCAGTATGATTGCTATCAGCAGTGGCTTGATCATTATCGGTATTATCGTAGCAAGCTTACCAGTTATCCTACTAAAACCCAAAGATATTCTAACTAAGATTTCATAAGGAGACAGACATGCTAACCATTAACCATTTATCCTATACTTATGACGGCATCAGCCAGCAACAGGTATTCAAAGATTTAAATTACGATTTTAAAAAGGGCACCTTTTATTCTATTGTTGGCCATTCGGGAACAGGAAAGACGACACTACTCTCACTCTTAGCAGGACTAGATAAACCAACTTCAGGCCAAGTTTTGATAGAAGGAAAAGATTTAAAGGACATCGGCTACGCTAACTACCGTCGTCATCATGTCTCCTTAGTCTTTCAAAATTATAATCTTCTAGATTATCTAACCCCTTTGGAAAATATCAGACTCGTTAATAAAAAAGCAAGGGCTGAGGTTTTACTCGATTTAGGTCTGTCGAAAGAACAAATCAATCGAAATATTCTACAACTTTCAGGAGGTCAACAACAACGAGTCGCCATTGCCCGATCTCTTGTTTCAGGAGCTAAGGTCATGCTGTTAGACGAACCTACTGGTAACTTGGATGAAGAAATTGCCATCGATATCGTTCAAAACCTCAAAGATATCGCCCATCACGAAGACAAATGTGTCATCATGGTTACACATAGCAAGGCACTAGCCAAAATGGCTGATGTTCAGCTAACCTTGAAAAATGGACAGCTAGACTAGCTTCGCTAGATCATGCCCCCTGTCTAACGGCTGGTTTATTTGTCTCGCACCTATCGGGGCGAGACTAGGCTTAAAGCCACATAAATGAAAAACCTTAATGACATCTGTCATCAAATTCCCAACGAGTAAATCATTGATTTCTTGGTTATAGAAAACCATCACAATAGAGATGCGGAGCGTGTTCTAACATAAATAAAGGCCAAGCACTATCAACATAAAGAGACAGCTTTGGGCTATTATGAATCATTTTCAAGTTGGAAATCTATGCTTATTCATTAACAAATAACAAAAAAATCAATCAAAGTAGTCATCTAGAAATAATCTAACTACTTTGATTGATTTTCTAATGATCACTTTCTGAAAACACATTTCTTATAAAGCAACCCTAAGCGTTCCATGACAAAGTATCTAGTCCCTCCTCTCAATCCTTCAGTATATTGACATTCCAGAGCCAATCCTGACTCTAAAATGTGTTTTTAAATATACCTTGTTATAGGACACTTACGTTAAAAGTTCGACACAAAACATAAAAAGCAAACAATATGGAATTCTGTCTAACAGAAATTCTCATTTGTTCACTTTTTTATTAACTTCATAAATCTAGATGGTAACGAATCTCTTGAAGAAAAATATTGTTATCTCTGACTCGTACGTTTAGCCGTAAGATACCCACTCGTAAGATTTTGCTTCGTGCATTTATGAGATAGTTAGTCCAAAAATCTACTATAAGTTATTTTTTGGTTTTTGATGAATATAGTTCCCTTAATATTAAGTGGTTCATTTGATCAAAGTAGAAATTCTCTCGATCATAGACAACATCACAGTACAAAGCTAAATCAATAATTTTTGCTAAAAAAGTTTGTGATGAGAAGCCAGTCGTTCGATGTAATTCTTCTTCATCGAAAGATTGAATCAAATGTGCCAATGGATTGCGAACTGACTTTTCAAATTCACGCAAATCTGAAACAGTCTTTTTAATCGTTTCATCTAAGTCTGTGTGTTGAATCAATTCTGATAAACTGCTAGAAGTTACTTTGCCATCTCTTTTTTGAGAAACATAAGATATTATTGCCTTATTATCAGAAGCGTGCATTTTATGAAAATTCCAAGTATCATATTGAGATGACTTTGCATTATGAATATAATCATCCAATTCAGGCACTTGATCTGCAAGGACTTCTAAAAATAGGCGGTACAAGATAGGGCTGACAGCTCTGACAAAATCAATAATCTTACCATTTCGTAACTTAGCTTCTAAGTCAAAAATATAATTGGCCAACAACTCCTTCTCATAAGGATTGGATACCAAATGACGATCGAAATAAGCTTCACACTGCCTTCTCTCATATTCTTTTTTAAAAAGATAAGCAACATTCAATTCTCTACGTTCCTTTAAACTTTCTAAAAGAAAATGAGTCTCATCATTTATCTTATCGTCAAGGATTTCTGATAAATGATGGTAAGCGTACAAGTCTAACAGAACAGCTACTTTATCAGTATCTATCGTCATATCATTCTGCAATCAATGTTTCCAGTCCTACCTTCATCATGTCAGTGAAGGTATTTTGACGCTCTTCTGCCGTTGTGTCTTCTTCAGCATTTACCAAACTATCAGAAATGGTCATGATGGCTAAAGTATCAACACTGTGTTGTGCTCCAAGGTAATAAAGAGCTGCCGCTTCCATTTCAATCGCCTTAACACCAAGCTTACCTAGCGTTATATTGCGTTCCGGCATGTTTGAATAAAAGACATCAGAAGACAAAACATTCCCAACGTGCGTTGTTAAACCAAGGTCTTTAGCGATATGATAGGCTTTATCAAGCAATTGGAAATTAGCAATTTGTGGAAAATCAAACTCTGGAAAATCATTGCGAATGATACTAGAGTTCGTAGCCGCAGCTTGGGCTAAAACCAATTCGCGTACGTGAACGTCTGGGTCGATGGAACCAGCTGTCCCAACACGAATGAGTTTTTTGACACCGTAATCAACAATCAACTCACGCGCGTAAATAGAGATAGATGGCATCCCCATTCCGGTTCCCATAACAGAAATACGTTGTCCCTTATAAGTACCAGTATATCCGAACATGTTACGTACTTCATTAAAACAAACTGCATCTTCTAAGAAATTTTCTGCGATGAATTTCGCTCGAAGAGGATCTCCTGGAAGAAGAATTTTATCAGCAATATCGCCTTTTTTAGCGGAAATATGAATAGACATAATAATAATACAAAGAGCAACCAAAAAACGAACGAAACATAGGTAAACTAACCAAGAACTCTTAATGCCTTACCTAGCTTACCCTTTTCCCAAGTTTTCATCGAGTTCAACTCATATAGAACTTGCTCTCTTTCCTTTCTTATTTTTAATGTTAGAGGCTGTTTTTCAACCGATAGATGAATATCAAGCAATCTAGCACTCTAAATATTGCGAAATGAGAGTCCGTAAACCATAGGTTAAACACACTAACAGGTTGAACAATACTCCCTAAAACTAAGCCACTCATAGCTATGGCTTTCTTTCATCATCTCTTTCTTTTCAGGCCTTTATCACATTGATGTGACCAGATTTGCACTAATAATAAACTAACAAATAAATGTGGGTAAGCTTGGTAACTAATCCCTGTAAAACCAACAACTAAGAAGAAAGCTGCCAAAGGGGCTTCTAAGCAAGTTGCTAAAAATACTAGAGAGCCCGTTGTCATCAGTGTTAGTAAAAAGCCACTTTCAAAATTGAGAGGCGCCACCAGCAAGTAAGCTAATCCCATTCCTAAAGCAAAGGATGGCGTCAGAGTTCCACCGTAAGCACCAGCCTTTAACGTTGTTAAAACGAAAATAGTTTTAAGTAAAAGCAAAGCCACCACTGTATAACTATCAGGCAACTTGAGAAATGTGATAACCATTTCAGAGCCATTCCCCATTATTTGAGGGTAATAAAAAGCTACTAGAGCGAGCCCAGAGAATAGCAACGGGAGGAGGATCATCATATTTACAGACGTCATTTTCTGACTTTCAACCCTTATAATCAAATGCTTAAATAGTTTAGCAAAGGGTATTAGAACCAGTGTAATGACGATAATACCTAATAAACTTTGCCAAGACGCTTCCACATGATCCACTGGGAATAAGGGATCCGTTGAAATAACTAGACTAGCGGTCCAAGCTGATAAATAGGTGACCAGTGAAACTTCTATAAAACGTCTGATAGAGTAATCTAAGTTAAGGGTTTCAAATACAAAGAAGACTGATCCTAAGGGAACCTGGTAAATAGCTGATAAACCTGCTCCAACCCCTGCTGCAGCAAGAAAAGTCATATCGGATTGTGGCAAGCCTAACTTCTTTCCCAGTGGCTGCGCCATTAAAGCACCTAATTCACGTGGTGCTGCTTCTTTTCCAATAGGTGAACCCAACCCGACAGTGATGATTTGGATTAAGACATGCCAAATCTGCCGTTTATAATTTAGTTGCTCAAGCTCTTTATTAAAAACCAGATCGTGAATTCGATATAACACATTTGGTGGTCTTTGAAGGAAATACCATGAAAAGCCAGCTACAAAACCAGACAAGATTAACAAAACAGCATGTCCGATAGTCATCGATTCTTTGCCAAAAAGACTGGCAACTTCCATCGTAGCGTCAAGGATAGAATGCAGAACGATACCTAACAATCCGACTATAACACCTAATAGTACAAGCGCAAAATAAAATCTTTTCCTCGTCCTCAGAACGCTTATCGCTGAGGAGATTGTTGTTTTTAAACTAGTAAACACGATTAGTATCTATAAAAATAAACTCCTTTGAAATAAATGTCAGTTTTTCTTTGAGGTATGTTTTCCAAAAGTAGTCAAAATCAAGAATCGAATCCATTAGTATGGTTATACTAATGGATCGCTTGATTATTGTATGACTATACTATTTTCTATAATTCTGTTAATATCGCTTTCACTAACCCTTTAAAGTCTTCTTTAATATGGGTTGTCACTTCCACTACTTCTTCGTGGTTAAGTTCTGATTGGAATCCAGCTGCAAAGTTAGTAATTGCTGAAATTCCCAAGACCTTCATACCTGAGTGAGCTGCCACAATAACTTCTGGAACGGTTGACATACCAACGGCATCTGCTCCTAATGATTTATAAGCGCGAATTTCTGCTGGTGTTTCATAAGTAGGTCCCGCTACACCAATATAAACGCCTTCCTCTAAGTTAATTCCTTGTTTTTTAGCCACAAGGTGAGCCACTTCTCGATAAGCTTTAGTGTAAGCATCTGACATATCTGGGAAACGCGGTCCAAACTCATCAAGATTTTCACCAATGAGTGGATTAGTTCCCGTCATGTTGATGTGGTCGTTGATGGCCATTAGGGTTCCTGGACCATAACTAATCCCTCCGGCTGCATTGGTAACCAGAAGTCCTTCACATCCTAATGCTTTCATCACACGAACAGGGAAAGTAACTGTTTCCATAGGATTACCTTCATAGAAATGGAAACGACCCTGAAGCGCTAATACTTTACGACCTGATAAGTCACCAAAGACCAATTTGCCGGCATGACCAACAACAGTTGATTGCCCCCAATTTGGGATATCAGCATAATCGACTACGATTGCATTTTCGATTTCTTCAGCTAATTCTCCTAGGCCAGAACCCAAAATCAAACCGAATTCCGGTGATTGAATTCCTTTACTTTCTAGAAAAGACTGGGTCACTCTAATTTTTTCTAATAATGTCATACGATCTCCTTTTTAATATATGGGGTAGACGACTTCTCCGTCCTCTTTTGTATATGGACTTGGTAACGAAACTGGAAGGATTTCTAATAAAGTCTCTGACGGACGACATAGTCTCACTCCCTTACTTGTTACCACAATAGGTCTATTGATTAAAATGGCATCTGCCATCATAGCATCAAGTATCTTTTCGTCTGATAATGTTTCATCTGATAAGTGATGCTTCTCAAATTCAGGTACATTTGTTCTAAGCAATTCCCTTGGACTTATCTGCATTTTGTCTAATAAGTCGATTAGCTGGTCACGACTAGGTGGCGTCTTTAGATACTCAATAACTTTTGGTTCGATACCAGCATGTTTAAGCATGGCTAGTACGTTCCGAGAGGTACCACAATTTGGATTGTGATAAATAACGACTTCTTCCATCTCACTCACCTTATTTCAATTCAGCTAGGAAACTTTCCCCAATCATGGCTGTGTCAACACCAAAATTGTCAGCAACAGTTGCTGAAATATCAGCAAAATGCCCTTGTGGAATCACACCACTACCTGTAAAGGATGGGCTATAAGCCAAAAGAGGAATGTATTCACGAGTATGGTCTGTTCCGGCATAGGTAGGATCATTGCCGTGGTCAGCTGTAATGAGAACTAAGTCCTTATCACCTAACAATGCTGTTATTTCTGGCAAACGAGCATCGAATTCTTCCAGACAATCACGGTAACCATGCGCATCACGGCGGTGACCGTAAAGAGCATCAAAATCTACTAAATTGGTAAATGAAAAACCTTTGGTAAATTCTGGGTCTTGAAGGGTTTTAAGTAACGTGTCAACACCATGATTATTTGACTTATTATGACCTTGGTCATGGGTAATCCCTGAGCCATTAAAGATATCATTAATTTTTCCGACACCATAAGTTGGAATACCAGCGTCAGCTAGTTTATTCAAAACAGTATCTTCAAAGGGCGAAACAGCCAAGTCACGACGATTTGAAGTACGAGTAAAGTTCCCCGGCTCACCGACATACGGACGGGCAATAATGCGTCCTAGAAGGGCTGGACGCTCAAGAGTAATCGAACGGGCATATTCGCAAATACGGTAGAGTTCTTCAAGTGGAATAATATCTTCGTGAGCAGCGATTTGAAGCACTGGGTCAGCAGATGTGTAAATGATGAGCTCTCCAGTTTCCATTTGGCGTGGACCAAAGTCATCAATAACAGCTGTTCCAGAATACGGCTTGTTGGCCTCACGAATCACTTTACGCCCAGAAAATTCTTCAATTTTTGTCAAAATGTCCTCAGGAAATCCGTCCCAGAATGTGTCAAAAGGCTCGGTAATATTGAGTCCCATAATTTCCCAGTGACCGGTCATTGTATCCTTTCCGAGAGACACTTCTTCTAATTTAGTCACATAACCAGTTGGATGACTTTCAGCAGGTACCGTTTTAAGCGGTGTTTCACGTGGGATATTTCCAAGGCCCATTTTAGCCATATTTGGGAGGCTAAGACCTACTGTTTTTGAGATATGGCCAAGGGTATCAGAAGCACCATCAGGAACTCCTGCATTGACAAAGTTATTAGCATCTGGAGCGGCACCAATACCAACAGAGTCAAGTACCACTAAGTGAATACGATCAAAAGTAGACATAATTCTCCAATCTAGGGTGGTTACGGTTAGCACCCAAATACCTGTATAACTGATTGTTATAAAATAATGATTTTAATATAACCAAAACACAATTAAGCTTCTAAGACTCGAACACCATCTTGGCCAGCAACAATAACTTTATTAACCATCCCTGTAAAGAGACCATGCTCAACAACGCCAACCATAGCCTTCAATTGCTTCCCAAATGCAACAGGATCCTCGATGTTACCCAAATCTAAGTCAATAATGTAATTTTGCATATCTGTCACAAAGCGACGTCCATCTTTGAGACGATAAGAAGGGTTATAACCTTCTTTTTCAAAGTAACGCAAGAGCCGGTCTGCCCCATATTGAACGACTTCAACCGGTAATTTAAAGGCACCAAGCTGTCCAACCATCTTAGACTCGTCAACAACCCAAATGTATTCTTTTGTTGGAGTTGCGACAATTTTTTCCATAAGAAGAGCGCCACCGCCACCTTTGATCCCATTGAAGTGTGGGTCAACTTCATCTGAACCGTCAACGGTAACATCGATGACATCAATATCATCAACAGCTTTCAATGGAATACCCAAACTTTCTGCCTGCTTAGAAGTCTGACTTGATGTGGTTACTCCAATAATTGAAAGTCCTTCTTCGTTGACACGACGCCCTAATTCTTCAACAAAATAATAGGCAGTTGATCCAGTCCCAAGTCCGACGATCATCCCATCAGAGACAAATTCCGCGGCTTTAAGACCAGCTTGTTTTTTTAATGCTTCCATGAAAAACTCCTTATAGAATAGTTACACTTCATTATAACATGAAAGCGAATCCTTTTTAAAGAATTATTGTTGATATTTTGGGCTTGTTCTTTTTTGAGAACGATGCTATAATAAGCGAGCACTAATTGAGGAGACAACATGTATACTAATAATGAAATCATTGCTATCATCAATCAGAGAAAGTCAGAATTAAATTTATCCCTAAGCCAACTTGCTAGGCGGGTAGGCATGGCAAAATCTGCTGTCTCTTGTTATCTCAATAAAACTAGAGAGTTTCCCTTAAATCGTATACCACAGTTTGCCCAAGCGCTGGATTTATCACCGGAGATACTTTTAGGAATTTCAGAAGAGGACTATCAAATTATTTTCCAAAAATTAGATCGTAATCGTCAGGAACAAGTTTTAGATTTCCTCAACCATCAATTGGCACAGCAGGAAGCTGAGAAACAAGTCTTAGACCAACCGGTTTATCCCGTAAAAACTGTCACCCAACTTGCTGCTGGACTTGGTTATGCTTTTAATGACTATGATTTTGAGACTGTCCATGTCCCTTCGCAACCACCGCGCTATGACTTAGCCTCTATCGTTAATGGGGATTCTATGTATCCGACCTATCGTAACGGTGACGTCGTTTACTTAGTTGACCGTGGATTTACATCGTACAATGGAGAAGTATGTGCTATTGCTGTTAACGATTGTACCTTTTTGAAGCAACTTTATTTAGAAAAGGAACAACTTCGACTAGTATCCATTAACCCAGATTATGATGATATTCTTCTTCCATTTCCACCAGATGAAGATACCCATATCAAAATTTATCAAGTTGTTGGTCGTGACACAACCATTGCTATCTAAAAAGAAAGGATATTTATGATTACCAAAGAGTTTGATACTATTGCGGCTATTTCAACGCCACTTGGTGAAGGAGCTATTGGCATCGTACGCCTATCAGGAAGTGAGGCTATTGACATTGCTCAAAAGGTTTTTAAAGGAAAAAATCTCAAGAAGGTTGCTAGTCACACCCTTAATTACGGTCATATTATTGAAAATAATGATATTATTGATGAAGTTATGGTTGGTGTTATGAGAGAACCTAAGACCTTTACTCGTGAAGATGTCGTCGAAATCAACACACACGGTGGCGTTGCTGTCACCAATGAAATTCTTCAACTCTTGATCCGCTCTGGGGCTCGTATGGCTGAACCTGGTGAATTCACAAAGCGAGCATTCCTTAATGGACGAGTTGACTTGACTCAAGCTGAAGCTGTGATGGATTTGATTCGTGCTAAAACGGACAAAGCAATGGCTGTCGCCGTCCAACAGTTGGATGGTTCCTTAAAAACTCTGATTGATAACACACGCCAAGAAATTTTAAACACTTTAGCGCAGGTTGAAGTTAATATCGACTATCCGGAATACGATGATGTCGAAGAAATGACTACTGCCCTAATGCGTGAGAAAACGCAAGAATTTCAAACACTCTTAGAGCACCTGCTGCAGACTGCCAAACGTGGGAAAATTTTACGTGAAGGCTTATCCACTGCTATTATTGGTCGTCCAAATGTTGGTAAATCCAGTCTACTCAATAACCTTTTACGTGAAGAAAAAGCCATTGTAACTGATATTGAAGGAACTACCCGCGATGTCATTGAAGAATATGTCAACATCAAAGGTGTCCCATTGAAACTCATCGACACTGCAGGTATTCGTGATACCGATGATATTGTTGAACGTATCGGTGTTGAGCGTTCCAAAAAAGCACTCAACGAAGCTGATTTAGTGCTTCTCGTGCTAAACGCATCTGAGCCATTGACTGAACAGGACCAAACGCTTCTTGCTATTAGTAAAGATAGCAATCGGATTATACTCTTAAATAAAACTGACTTGGAAGAAAAGATTGAGCGTACACAACTACCAAATGATGTCATCGCCATTTCTGTATTGAAAAATGAAAATATTGACCAAATCGAAGAACGTATCAATCAGCTTTTCTTTGAAAACGCGGGGTTAGTCGAAAAAGATGCTACCTATCTTTCCAATGCACGCCATATTTCGTTAATCGAAAAAGCTGTTGACAGTTTAAAAGCTGTCAACGAAGGGCTCGAACTAGGTATGCCTGTCGACTTACTACAAGTTGATATGACGAGAACCTGGGAAATTCTTGGGGAAATTACAGGCGATGCTGCTCCAGATGAATTGATCACACAGTTGTTTAGTCAGTTTTGTCTCGGTAAATAAAGATTCCATGTCTTACCTGCATTTATTGCTAACTTTAACATTCAATACAAAAATCCTCTTGTTGTTCACTCAACAAGGGGATTCTTTTCATTATTCGACAGCTTTTCCTGTTAATTTTGCTGCGTCAGAAATGTACTGTTTGTAAGTTCCTTCTTTTTCCATTTTGGCAATAATGCTATTAACAGTTTTTTGGAGTTCTTTACTTTCTTTACCCTTTGGCATAGCAACTGCTTTGGCGTCGCCTTCCCCAACCTTCAAGGCTATCTTTGCTAAAGCAATATCTTTATTTTGAGCGATATAGCCTTCTGCGACAGGTTTCTCTAAATCAACCGCGTCTACAACACCTGATTTCAATTCGTTGATAGCTTCTCCCATGGCTGTTAGTGGAACAACTTGAGAATCTTTCAATTGCTCTTTAGAAAGATTTTCCTCGATACTTCCTTTTTGAACAGCAACTTTTTTACCTGATAATTGATCCAAGCTGGTATATTTACCTTCATCCTCTTTACGTATCAAAATAGCATTCTCTGTTTCATAATAGGCATCAGAGAAAGTATAAGCATTCTTACGCTCTTCAGTTACTGAAAGTCCTGAAATAGCGATATCTGCTTTACCATTCTTCAAACTAGCCAGAACATTATCAAAACTCATAGTTGAAACTTCTAATTTAACTCCCAACTCATCAGCGATAGCTTGAGCCAAATCAATATCGGCACCAACGACCTTATCCTTACCATTGACAAGAGCTTTAAATTCAAATGGTGGATAGTCTGGACTAACTGCAACCACTAACTTACCATCTTTTTTGATTTCTTCCTGTAAATCAGCTGATTCAGATGAACCGCAGGCTGCTAGTATTACAGTAGAAACTAGGAAAACTGCTCCTAAGACAAACTTTTTCAATTTCATTATTACCCTCCAATTTTTATAATAACAATATTATACAGCACATCGGGCATAAGTCAAGAATAATTTGCATTTTTATTCAATATTATATAAAAAGTTGGATATTTTTTATGAAACGGTTTGCAATATTGGTTTATCCGCGCAGCTTCCTAATCACATATAAGCGTCCAAATTAAAGCGGCTTTAGGTAACAATAGTTCACAAAAGCTTTCAATGAATGTGCTTGCTCCTTTATGGAAAATATGGCTTTCTGCGAATCATCTACTCTTCTGAAACTGCTTTAATAACACATCAGAGGAAATTCTTTTGACTCAAGGGCTATCGGCTACTAATCAATCATTAAAAATGTCTACTGGACATCCCAAAATAGCAGCTGCTTCGATATTCATACTACCAAACCTATGCAAATGACAGGCAATAAAAACGTTTAATAAACGAGTGTCCAAATACTTATAGCATAGAGATCAGTAACCGTTACCCCCAAAAATAGTTACAAGATGAGAAATATACCACTCATTTTGTAACGCATTCGGATATCAACAAAAGGCTCTAGAAGCTTGTTCGCCATGATCAAAAATCATCCAAGAACACTGTAATTGACAAGACTTCCGGACTTTCCAAATTGAGGGATTACTCTCTGAAACCTTCTCAATACAATTCTTTACTAGGCACTTACTATAATAAAATAACTCATTTCTTCCCGACTAAAATCGTTTGCACATAGAGACTAGATCTCCGCCATTTTGATTTTGAATTAGTATTAGAACTGTTGATTTACTAACCTTTGTGAGAGGTTTTGTCTTTTGGATGCAATTAAAAAGGCTGAAGAAAGCTATCCAAAATGGACTTTTTCTTCAACCTACTAGTTGGTCTCCCAACTCATTTATCAACAAACGATATGTTAGCTATGCCAAATATCATCATTATATTGTGCAATCGTACGATCTGATGAGAAGAAGCCAGCTTTTGCAATGTTTTTAACAACTTTACTGTTCCAAGCTTTGCGATCTTCGTAATCAGCCAACATTCTTTCTTTGACATCAATGTATTCAGCCAAATCAATCAATGTCATAAACCAGTCTTTATTGAGCAATTCATTATGGAGACGATTCAAACGTTCATGGTTACCAACTGCCAGCAATTCTTCAGAAACGATAAAGTCAACAGCTTCTTTAATCTTATCGCTACCTTGGTAGTAATCACGTGAAACATAGCCTTGGCTTTCGTAAAGATTGATAATAGTATCAGAATCTTTCCCAAAAGTATAAATATTATCCATACCAGCCAAGTCAGCAATCTCAACGTTAGCACCATCCATAGTTCCCAATGTCAAAGCACCGTTGAGCATAAATTTCATGTTACCAGTTCCCGAAGCTTCTTTAGAGGCAAGTGAAATTTGCTCAGAAATATCAGTTGCTGGAATGAGATGTTCTGCAACAGTAACATTGTAGTTTTCAACTAGGTGAACATTGAGGTATTGGTTAACTTCTGGATCGTTGTTAATCAATTCTGACAAGCTAAGGATGAGATGAATAACATCTTGCGCAATAATGTAAGCTGGTGCAGCTTTTCCACCAAAAATAACAGTTAGTTTGCGTTCAGGAAGATTACCACGTTTGATTTCCAAGTATTTGTGAATGACGTAAAGAGCATTCATCTGCTGACGCTTGTATTCGTGGAAACGCTTGATTTGAGTATCAATGATTGAATTCTCATCCAAGTCAATCCCTTTATTATCCTTCAAATAACGTTTTAGATTTAACTTATTGTGATGTTTAATAGCATCCAATTTAGCATGGACAGACTCATCATCAGCAAAAACTAATAACTTTTCAAGTTTTGTGGCATCCGTTAGATACTCATCACCAATCAATTCTTTCAAATAAGCAGCTAAGTCTTGATTAGCAAATTCTAACCAGCGGCGGAAAGTAATACCATTCGTTTTATTGTTGAATTTCTCTGGATATAACTCATAGAAACCCTTCAACTCACTATTTTTCAAGATTTCTGTGTGAAGCGCTGCTACGCCGTTGACGCTGGTTGCAAAATGAATATCCATGTGCGCCATGTGCACACGTCCTGCTTCATCAATGATATGCAATCCTACATTTGGGACTTCTTGAGCAATCATCGCATCTAGTTTTTCAATGATAGCTACCAAGTGAGGCACGACTTCATTAAGATAGTCTAATGGCCACTTTTCAAGAGCTTCTGCTAATATAGTGTGGTTAGTATAACCAACCATCTGCTTAACAATTGCTACAGCTTCTTCAAAATCCAAGCCATGCTTTTCCGTCAGAAGACGAATCAGCTCTGGAATTACCATAGATGGGTGGGTATCATTGATTTGAACATAGGCATAATCTGCTAAATCGTGGATATTTGATCCGCGCTCAATAGCCTCATCAATCAATAATTGTGCAGCATTCGACACCATGAAATATTGTTGATAAATACGGAGCAATTCTCCTGCTTTATCAGAATCATCTGGGTAAAGAAAGAGGGTTAGGTTTTCTTTGATTTTCGTCTTATCAAAAGTAATACCATCCTCAATCAAATCATAGTTAAGACCATCAATATCAAACAAGTTGAGATAATTTTTGCTATCACGGTGATAACCAAGAATATCTAAACGATCCAAACGAGAGCGTAAGGTGAAATCTTTGAAAGGCACATCATAGTGAACGTCTGTTGGAACCAACCATGAATCATCTTGAATCCAATCATTTGGTTCAGCACCTTGTTGATTATCTTTAAAGACTTGTTTAAAAAGACCAAAATGATAGTTTAAGCCGACACCTTCTCCGTTGATGCCGAGGGTTGACATAGAATCGATAAAACATGAAGCTAAACGACCTAAACCGCCATTTCCTAATGATGGCTCTGGTTCAATATCTTCAATTTCACTTAGGTTTTTGCCTGCTGAAGCTAGTGCATCTTTAACCTCTTGATAAACACCAAGATTAATCAAGTTGTTAGACAACAACTTACCAATTAAAAACTCAGCTGAAATATAGTATACTTTACGTTTTGCAGTATTTTTAGGCATTTCAACCGCTAGTTCTTTAACATAGTGAAGTAACTCTTTGTAGATGGCTTCATTGCTTAATGAGGCTAATTCTTGCCCTTTGTCATTTAGATAAGCTATAAATGCTTTAGTCATTTTCTGTTTACTCTCCTGTCTCCTCTATCTTTGTAATGACTTGTTCGCACGAGCGTAAAGCTCAGTAATATCAGTCAAGAAATCTTTTTTATCTTGCGTTAAATCTTCTGCAAGCATACGCCACTGCCAGTTACCACCAAGTGTGTTTGGCGTATTCATCCGGGAACTAGCATCTTTGTCAAGCAAGTCCTGCATAGTAGCGATAGCGATATGGCTAACACTTGCATACAAGCTACGAAGCATTGCTTCTGTGATAGCTTCATCTTGGCCACGATTGATGTAGGCATTAAGGAAATCTCGTTGCTCAGTATTAAGATTATCATACCAGCCGTTGACCACTTCGTTATCATGAGTGCCAGTGTAGGCTACTGTATCAGGCGTGTAGTTATGCGGGATATCGATACTTTGTCCCTCTACATCATAAAAACCAAATTCCATGATTTTCATACCAGGAAAGGCTGTGTCTGCTAAGAGTTTTTCAGCTTTTTCATCGATGTAACCTAAGTTCTCAGCAATGATTGGTAATTCACCGAGCTCATTTTTGACTGCCTCAAATAACTTATAGCCAGGTCCTTCTGACCAGTGACCATTGATGGCTGTATCATCTCCACCAGGGATTTCCCAGAAGTCTGAAAAGCCTTTAAAATGGTCGATACGCAATTTATCATAAAGTTTGAAACTTTCTTTAATGCGGTAAATCCACCATGCATAGCCAGTTTCTTCATGTAATTCCCAATTGTAAATAGGATTTCCCCAGAGTTGCCCCGTATCACTAAATTCATCTGCAGGAACACCTGCGATGGTAATTGGATGACGGTCCTCATCCAATTTGAAAAGTTCAGGCATAGTCCAAGCTTCAACACTATCAGCTGACACATAGATAGGCATATCACCAATGATTTGAATACCGTTGTCATTGGCATAAGCTTTTAAATCTAACCATTGTGAATAGAAGAAATATTGAGTCACTTTATGGTAAAGGATAGCATCTGCTAGTTTTTCACGATAAGAGGACAATGCTAGCTCGTCGCGCTGAACAATAGACTTATCATCCCACTCTTGAAGTGCTTTGCCACCAAAATATTCTTTAACAGCCATAAATTCTGCAAAATCAGAAACCCAGTTGTTTTCCGATTCAAAAGTCTCTAATAAAGATTTCCCTTCATGACTAGCTAAAAACCCTTGAACAGCCTTTTCAAGAACTGGACGACGACTTTCATAGATGAGTGCATAGTCAACCTCCTCTGGATTATGACCAAAAGAAACCCCTTGGAAATCATCTAATGCTAAGTAACCTGATTCGGCTAAAAACGTAAAATCAATAAAGTGCGTGTTTCCTGCAATGGCAGAAAAAGATTGATATGGCGAATCTCCGTAACTAGTCGTTGTTAATGGAAGGATTTGCCAGTAAGTTTGTTTCGTTTCGACAAGAAAATCCACGAAATCATAAGCCTCTTTACCGAATGAGCCAATACCAAATTGACCAGGCAAAGAAGAAATATGCATAAGGATACCACTTTCACGTTGGGTCATTTCACTTTCCCCTTCTTATTTTGTTTTGATATAAAAATTATAACGCAAGCGCTTGCGCAAGTCAATCATTTTTTTAACTTTTTGGCTTTCTCCTTTAGAAAAATGAAAAAAACTTGAAATCAAGACCTTAGAATATAGCCAAATCCTCTAGACAGTAAGAAATTAGGTCTATCATACTTGATGATAGTTATGACATCTCTCTAGGACTATTGATTTAGGAGCTCTTTGAGAGTTTTCTGTCTACAATAACATTAAAAAAGTTAACGAAAATGTTTAACACGAACACTTCTCATTGAAAACAACCGTTATCTTGGATAATTTTCCTCAGCTTTTTTCTTTACATTGGAAAACAAAAAACTCCTAGAAATACTGTTACAGCAATACTTCTAAGAGTTTTTTGTTTAACGATATAGAGGCTGATTTCTCAATGTTTTTATGTTTGGGAGGGGTTGTCTATTTTCTGACTTTCTTCAACCTGACTCCTTAATACCAAGAACTTCACTGTTAACAGAAAGAATCGTTTGCTACTTACTACTCCTTCTTTAAATTTCTAACGGATTCTCTTTCTTTTAGGGTGAAAGGCACAATGATCTGTTCACTTTTTTCTTCTTGCTTTGATTGAATAATAGTTAATAGGCGCTTAAAACTACTTTCTCCCAGATGATCCACATGGATATCAAAAGTCGTTAAATAAGGATGGATTAACTTTGAAAAAATAGAATTATTAAACGTAATGATAGAAATATCATCGGGAACCTTCAACCCATAATAGGAAAGTAGTTGCATTAATCGTATCGTCACACGATCCGAAATAACAACTAATGCTGTGGGGTTTCCAGTTTGAATAGCAGTCATTAAGACATCCACTTTTTTAGCATCCGATGGGTCAAATAAAAACATGGGGTGATAGGTTAAATCTTGTCGCATCATTCCTTTGACATATCCCATAAAACGCTCTGAAGCAACCTCAGATTTTAAATCATCTGTTACAAAATAAATGGTCTCATGCCCTTTATCCAAGAGATATTCAACAGCATGTTTTCCCATGAGCTGATTATCATTATTGATATAGGTAATCTGTCTTTCATTGCCCTCTGGGGCTCCGACAATCACAAAGGGAAGTTTATTTTCCAACAAATAGTGTCTAATCGGATCATCTTGATCTGAATATAGAATAATAAAACCATCGACCCTTTTTTGTTGGTGCATCAAAGTAACTTGCTCTAATAAGTCATCCAAGGAAGTTCCAGTCGCAATAGAAATGGTAAAATCTTTCAATTTAGCTTCATTGGTAATGGTTGATAAGATACGCATAAAAAAAGGCTCACTTAAACGGTCCGGCGTGGCTAATGGAGGAAAAACCAGACCAATGTTATGAGTCAAACCACTGGCTAGCATTTGTGCAGCAACATTAGGCACGTAGCCCAACTCTGCCATGGCTTTTCTAACCTTATCTTTTGTTTTTTGTGAAATAGAATGATTATCTTTAAGTACTCGGCTAACGGTTGATGGGTTTACACCAGCTTTTTTTGCGACATCCTTTATAGTAGCCATGGCCTAAACTCCTTTATCTAATCTTTTGATTGTTCTAGTTTACAACACTTCACAAGCGTTTTCAATAACTTTTGCTATTTATTGCAATACTGAAACTATTTTCTCAAAAAATTTCAGGCTTAAATACTGATATAATAAGGTTTTCAATTTTGGCAAACGTTTGCTTTTTGTTGATTAAAAACCCCTCTTTGAATCTTCAATTTAGTATTTTATCCTAACATCAAGTAAGATCTCCAGCAGCTTTCCACTATCATGTATTAGCCTTATAAAACTCTATGTTTACGATGTTAATACTGAAAGGCAACTCACTTTTGACTAACGAAAACAATCCTAAATCTCATCTTTTTTTTCATGGTATTCAATGATAAATGACCATATCTGAACGACCACTGAATCCTATCTCATTGCCATAGTAAAGGCTGAACTGGAACCCTGTATTCAAAAAAGACAAAAGTAAATCTCTATTTCACCAAGGTTCATTTAACTGAATAAGGAGAGCGAAGTCTCGGCATATCAGGAGCTGCTATATCCTTAGGAACAGTATCATGCGATAAAAGCAATAAAGCATCTGCTGTTCAGTCAACTTAATCATCCATCTCTTATCAGTTAAGCTTATCTTCAGACAGTAACATCAGGTAGTACCTATTGTGTCTTCATTCATAGCAGTAATAAATAAATCATCTTATCCAAGTTTGGGGCAACTGATAATGACTGCTTTGAATGACATTGACGGTCACTTTTTGAAATCTGGCAAACCTTTTGGTGGAATTTCTAATAGTCGGAATTTTTAAAACTATATCCAACCCTTTATTTTCTAGTTGATTAGACTTAGTTATCATAAAGTGCAAGCGATTTGTTCAAATGAGTAGATTTTTAACACTAAGAAAAGCTTAAATAAAGGGGATTTAAAAATTTTTTTATTTTTTTGTTAAATAATGCTTGACAATTCTTGCAAGCGATTGCATAATAAAGACATAAAGAATTTTCTTAGGAGGAAAGCGCTATGAAATCATGGCAAAAAGTCGCATTATTTGGAGCAACTCTCTCACTTGTTGGTGGAGCTGCTATTGCTAACACAACTGAAGTAAGTGCTGCTTCAAAAAAAACTATCAAACTCTGGGTCCCAACCGGATCTAAAAAATCTTACAAAGAAATTGTTAAAGAGTTTGAAAAAGATTCTGGTTACAAAGTAAAAGTCGTTGAGTCTGAAGATCCAAAAGCACAAGAAAAAATCAAAAAAGATCCTAGCGCTGCTGCTGATGTCTTTTCACTTCCTCACGACCAACTTGGTCAATTAGTAGAATCTGGTGCTATCCAAGCGTTACCAAAAAAATATGCTAAAGAAGTTAAATCAGAGTCAACAGAGCAAGCTCTTGCAGGTGCTCAATACAAAGGCAAAACCTATGCTTTCCCATTTGGGATCGAGTCTCAAGTGCTCTACTACAATAAAGAAAAACTTTCTGAAGACCAAGTAAAATCATACGAAAGCATTACAGAAAATGCTACTTTTGGAGCTAACTTGAAAGAAGTTAATGCCTACCACATCGCACCACTCTTCATGTCAGTTGGTGACACACTCTTTGGTAAAAATGGTGAAGATGTCAAAGGTACAAACTGGGGTAACGAGGCAGGCGTTAACGTTCTAAAATGGATTGCTAGCCAAAAAGACAATAAAGGATTTGTTAACGCAGATGCCAACAATACCATGTCTAAATTCGGCGATGGCTCAATTGCAGCCTTTGAATCAGGTCCGTGGGATTATGAAACAGCTAAGGAATCTGTTGGAGAAGACAAACTTGGTGTAGCTGCTTACCCAACCGTAAAAATCGGTGATAAAGATGTGCAACAAAAAGCTTTCTTGGGGGTTAAACTTTACGCTGTTAACCAAGCACCAGCTGACGGTGATGCAGAACGTATCGCAGCTAGTTACCAACTGGCTTCTTACCTAACTAACGAAGATAGCCAAGAAAATCAATTCGAAGAACGTTCTATCGTCCCTTCAAACAAAGAAGTTCAAGAATCAGACGACGTTCAAAATGATGACTTGGCTAAAACTGTTATCACAATGGGTTCTTCAGATAAGTACACTGTCGTAATGCCTAAACTTAGCCAAATGACAGCTTTCTGGACTGAAAGTGCTGCTATCCTCTCTGACACCTATAACGGTAAAATCAAAGAAGCTGATTACCTTAAGAAATTAAAACAACTTGATAAAGACTTAGCTGATGCCAAATAATCCTTATTAAATTGTATTTGTAATCAACAGAGGAGGTGGAGATTGATTCCAACATACGTGTTGTGAGAACACTCCACCTTTTATTTTTTTAAGATTTTCTATTCGCTAAATTGACTAAATGTTTCATTTAGCTGATTTAGCCAGTAGAAATTCAATCATATTTAAAGGAGATAAACCTATGACTAAGTCCCTCTTTTATGAAGACGTCAGTGTTCCTGAAGCCCTTTCCAAAGGTGGATGGGATATTAAGTTATCAGCCCTAATTATGGGTTTCGCAAATTTGGCCAATAAACAAATTATAAAAGGCATCTTGTTCTTAGCAACTGAGATTGTGTTTCTTATTTCCTTTGTAACTCAGGTTATTCCAGCATTTGGAAATTTAATAACACTCGGTACTAAAGAACAAGGAATGACGACGAAGACAGTCAATGGTATCGAAATTGCCGTTGCTGTCGAAGGTGACAATTCCATGCTCATGTTGATCTTTGGCTTAGCTTCTATCATTTTTTGTTTGGTCTTCGCCTATATTTACTGGTGTAACCTAAAAAGTGCTCGAAATTTGTATGTCATCAAACGTGATAAGGCGAAGATTCCAACATTTAAGGAAGATCTTGAGACATTGTCCAACGGTCGGTTCCACATGACCTTAATGGCTATTCCTATGATTGGTGTTCTTCTGTTTACTATTTTGCCATTGATTTACATGATCTCATTGGCTTTCACCAACTATGATCATAACCACTTACCACCAAAATCACTCTTTGATTGGGTCGGATTTACAAACTTTGGTAATATCCTTAGTGGTCGTATGGCTGGCACCTTCTTCCCAGTCCTATCTTGGACTCTAATCTGGGCGGTCTTTGCTACCGTGACGAACTTCTTCTTTGGTATTCTACTTGCTCTTTTGATTAACACTAAAGGCCTCAAATTCAAAAAAATGTGGCGTACCATCTTTGTTATCACTATGGCTGTGCCACAATTCATTTCATTGCTTATCATGAAAAACCTATTGAATGATGAGGGTCCTTTAAATGTCTTACTTCAAAAAATCGGTTTAATTAGTAACGGTCTACCGTTTCTATCAGATCCACTTTGGGCTAAATTTTCAATCATATTTGTTAACATGTGGGTTGGTATTCCTGTAACCATGCTTGTTGCAACTGGGATCATCATGAACTTACCGCAAGAGCAAATTGAAGCTGCAGAAATCGATGGCGCCAGCAAATTCCAAGTCTTTAAATCCATCACTTTCCCACAAATTCTCTTAATCATGACACCGACTTTGATCCAACAATTTATTGGTAATATCAATAACTTTAACGTTATCTACCTTCTCACAGGTGGTGGTCCTGTTAACTCAAAATTCTATCAAGCAGGCTCAACCGATCTCTTGGTAACCTGGCTCTACAAATTAACAGTTACAGCTGCGGACTATAACTTGGCTTCAGTTATCGGTATCTTGATCTTTGTTCTCTCAGCTGCATTTAGTCTACTAGCCTACACGCGCACTGCATCTTACAAGGAAGGAGCTGTTAAATAATGAAATCAAAACGCCGTATGCAATTAGGGTTTGTTTATACCCTGCTTATCGTCCTTTCTATTATCTGGCTCTTTCCTATCGCTTGGGTAATTCTTACAAGCTTACGCGGTGAAGGAACAGCTTATGTTAATTACTTTATTCCAAAAACTTGGACTTTAGAAAATTACATCAAACTCTTTACTAATGATTCCTTTCCATTTGGACAATGGTTTCTGAATACGCTCTTTGTGGCTTTGGCAACCTGCATCATTTCAACCTTTATCACCGTAGCCATGGCTTACTCTCTCAGCCGCATTAAGTTTAAATTCCGCAATGGCTTCTTAAAATTGGCGCTTGTTCTTAACATGTTTCCAGGCTTCATGAGCATGATTGCTGTTTACTATATTTTAAAAGCACTTAATTTAACGCAATCGCTCATAGCCTTAGTCCTGGTTTACTCATCTGGGGCAGCACTTGGCTTTTATATTGCCAAAGGATTCTTTGATACTATCCCATATTCTTTGGATGAATCCGCTATGATTGATGGAGCTACTCGTAAAGATATTTTCTTTAAGATTACGTTACCACTTTCAAAACCTATCATCGTTTACACAGCTTTGATGGCTTTCATCGGACCATGGATGGACTTCATCTTTGCTCAGGTTATTCTTGGTGATGCTACCAGTAAGTATACTGTGGCTATTGGACTCTTCTCCATGTTACAACCTGACACTATTAACGATTGGTTCATGTCGTTTACAGCAGGCTCTGTTCTCATTGCTGTACCAATCACCCTCCTCTTTATGTTCATGCAAAAATACTATGTTGAAGGTATTACGGGTGGGTCAGTTAAATAACACGACTATATTCAAAAAGCATGTCAGCTCTAAGCTGACATGCTTTTTAATCGTCAACATATCATAATGTAAGACCTTACTTATACTCAGACCTCCTTATGCTCCCCTTTATGGAACCAGCCACTTTCAGGGTCGGTGGTTGATCGTTTCTTTTCTTGAGGGTCCTCTTTTTTGGCAGTTTTTAAGGGCTTTTTTCCATGCTTCTCCCTGTCTAAATCAATTTCAAGGTCTAACTGATCACTCATAAACTTAGCCTGCTGTTCCACTAATGCCTTCCGATACTTATGGTTATTAGCTGCAGCTTTAATATGGGTGCCATCTACAAAAATCTCATCTGAATCAACTAAACCAGCATTGAGTGCTTGAGTCAAAACGTGGCTAAAGATTTCAGAAATCACAGCTTTATCCTGAAAACGTCGACTGTAATTCTTACCATAAGTGGTAAAATGGGGTATCTTATCGTCCAAAGTCAACCCAAGAAACCAACGATAAGCTATGTTCACTTCAATATCCTTGATGGTTTGACGCATGGAACGAATGCCATAAAAGCATTGAAGGATAGGGATTTTGATAAGCATGATAGGATCAAGACTTGGACGCCCATTGTCAGAGGAGTAGGTCTCCTCTACCAAATCGTAGATGAAACCAAAGTCAATAATCTCATCTACTTGTCGAAGAAAATGATCCTCAGGAACGAGTTGATCTAATGTGTAGAAACCATATTGATTGCGATTATAATCTGGATTTTCTTTGTGAAACATACCCATACCTCACAAATGTTTTTTCTTTTATTATACTCCTAAAATTGGCAAAAAGTCCTTAGAAATAAAATTCTAAGAACTTTGTCTTCCATCTAAGTAGAGCAGTTCAAAATAGCAGTCTAATTCCTAATCCATAGCTTTCAATTCCAAGACCATATCGCGGATTTGGGCTGCTAATTCGAAATCAAGCAACTCTGCCGCTTCTTGCATTTGTTTTTGTAGTTTCTTAATGGCTTCTTGACGCTCGGATTTAGTCATCGCTGTGTAATCAACCGCTTCCTCTGCGACATCGCTATCAGAAGTCTTGGAAATAGCAATTAAATCACGAATATCTTTCTTAATGGTTTGTGGAACAATGCCATGCTCTTCATTGTAGCGAATCTGGATCTCACGACGACGAGCGGTTTCATCTATGGCCCGTTGCATGGATTCAGTCATCTTGTCTGCATACATGATGACATGTCCCTCTGAGTTACGAGCAGCACGTCCAATAGTCTGGATAAGACCGCGTTCATTTCGAAGAAATCCTTCTTTGTCAGCATCTAAAATCGCTACCAGACTGACTTCTGGAACATCAATCCCCTCGCGGAGTAAGTTAATCCCAATAAGAACATCAAAGATTCCTAAGCGAAGGTCACGAATGATCTCAGTCCGTTCAAGCGTTTTAATATCTGAGTGCATGTATTTAACCTTGACACCCATTTCTTTCAGATAATCTGTCAAGTCCTCAGCCATTTTCTTAGTCAGTGTGGTAATAAAGGTACGCTCACCTTTTTCTGATCGTATCGTGATTTCTTCTAGCAAGTCGTCCATTTGTCCCATGGTTGGGCGAACTTCTACTTCTGGGTCTAGGAGGCCTGTTGGACGGATGATTTGTTCAATGACAGTATCGGTTTGTTCGTTCTCATAGTCGCCAGGTGTCGCAGATACATAAACGATCTGATGAACATGGCTTTCAAATTCTTCGCGACGAAGCGGACGGTTATCCAAAGCCGATGGCAAACGAAATCCATAATCAACCAGCATCTGTTTACGAGAACGGTCACCATTATACATGCCTTTGATTTGCCCCATAGTCATGTGGCTTTCATCAATCATAATCATGAAATCCTCAGGAAAGAAATCAAGCAGTGTATAAGGTGGCTCGCCTTCACTTCGTCCATCCATATGGCGGGAATAGTTTTCAACACCATTGGTATAGCCCATCTCGCGTAACATCTCAATATCATATTCAGTTCGTTGTTTGAGACGTTGGGCTTCTAAGAGTTTGCCTTCTGATTCAAAGACCTTTAGTTGTTCCTCTAACTCCGCTTGAATTTTGGCAATGGATTGCTCCATATGCTCATCATTTGTCACAAAGTGAGTAGCAGGGAAGAGAACCAGATGCTCAACCTCGCCTAGATTTTTACCTGTCAAACTTTCGATTTCACGAATGCGGTCAATTTCATCACCGAAAAATTCGACACGAAAGGCATGTTCGTCACGAGAAGCTGGGAAAATTTCTACAACATCCCCACGAACACGAAAACGCCCACGTTGGAAGTCAATATCATTACGTTCAAACTGGATATCTACCAGTTGATTTAGCAATTGATCACGGGAGATTTCTTGACCTGGTCGTAGAGAAACGGCTGAATCAGCATATTCTTTGGGTGATCCTAATCCATAGATACAAGATACGGAGGCAACAACAATCACATCATTTCGCTCCAAAAGCGCTGATGTCGCTGAATGCCTTAATTTATCAATCTCATCATTAACCGAAGAATCCTTCTCAATATAGGTATCAGATGAAGGGACATAGGCTTCTGGCTGATAATAATCATAATAGGAAACAAAATATTCCACCGCATTGTCCGGGAAAAACTCTTTAAACTCACCATAAAGCTGACCCGCCAACGTTTTATTATGAGCAATAACCAAGGTGGGCTTGTTCACCTTGCTAATGACTTGACTCATGGTATAAGTCTTACCAGTACCCGTGGCTCCAAGCAAAATTTGAGCTTTTTCGCCACCTTCGATATTATCAACTAGCTGCTCAATGGCTTGCGGTTGATCCCCTGAAGGTTGATATTTCGATACTAATTTAAATACATTATTTTCTTGTTTATCTATCATGCTTCTATTTTATCATAGCCCTTCCTTTTAAGAAGAGAAAAAGATTCTAATCTCAAGTAATTCTTTGTCCAACTATCCTAATGCTACCATCTTTGTCTGTTTCTTTAACTGATAACGAATACTCAATATTAAGCAAACTTTGGCTGATGCTATTATCGTTTTAATAAGTTTTATGAAAACTTAATCTTGCAATGTTAGGTTTTATGACACAACGTCCTTCAAATCTTGCTATCTTGTCAATATTTTGCTATAATGAGCTATAATTTTTTTATATAAGGAGATGAACATGAAGACGAAATTTAAAGCATTTCTATTAACGCTTGTTTCCGTTTTCTTTGTGTTCGGTGCTCGTGTCGCTGCTGATACGATTGACGTTGTCTCTGACACCGCTTATGCACCATTTGAATTCAAAGATTCCGACCAAATTTACAAGGGGATTGATGTTGATATTATCAACGAGGTCGCCAAACGTAAGAATTGGGATGTTAATATGACTTTTCCTGGCTTTGATGCTGCAGTAAATGCTGTACAAGCTGGCCAAGCAGACGCCTTGATGGCTGGTACAACAGTTACTGAACCTCGTAAAAAAGTCTTTACATTCTCTGACACTTACTATGATACAGCTGTTGTCCTATATACTAAAAAAGGGAAAACTATTTCAAAATATAGCCAATTAAAAGGCAAAACAGTGGGTGTCAAAAATGGTACTGCTTCTCAAACTTTCTTAGATAACATTCATAAAAAATACCACTTTAAAGTTAAAACATTTGACACTAGTGATCTTATGAATAACAGTCTTGATTCTGGTTCTATTGATGCAGCTATGGATGATGAACCTGTTGTCCAATTTGCTATTAAACAAGGCAAGGATTACGCTATCAAAATGGATGGCGAGAAAGTCGGTAGCTTTGCTTTTGGCGTCAAAAAAGGAAGCCAGTACGAGTACCTTATCAAGGATTTTAATGAAGCTTTTGCTGACATGAAAAAAGATGGTACCTATGATGACATCATGGCTAAATGGCTCGGTAAAGCTGCAACCATTGCTAAGCTAAGTTCAACTGGCGATGCAAACGCTAAGGCAGAGCCCCAAAAAGAACAATATGTGATCGCATCTGACACTTCTTTTGCACCATTTGAATACCAAGATGATGCTGGTAAATACACTGGTTTTGATATGGACTTAATCAAAGCCATCGCTAAGCAACAAGGCTTTAAAATCAAAATTAACAATGTTGGTTTCGATGCTGCTCTTAACGCCGTGCAATCTAGCCAAGCGGATGGTGCTATCGCTGGTATGACTATTACCGAAGAGCGTAAAGGAACATTTGATTTCTCAGATCCTTACTACACTACTAATATCATCCTTGCCATTAAAAAAGGGACTGACGTTTCTTCGTATAAAGATTTAAAAGGTAAGACAGTCGGTGCTAAGAACGGAACGTCTTCTTACGATTTCCTCGCTGACAAGAAAGAGAAATACGGCTACAAACTAAAAGCATTCGACGAAGCATCCACCATGTATGACAGTTTGAACTCAGGTTCTATCGATGCACTTATGGATGATGAGCCAGTCTTAGCATACGCTATTCAACAAGGTCGTAAGTTCGAAACACCTATCAAAGGAGAACCTTCTGGTCAAGTTGGATTTGCCGTTAAAAAGGGAACTGATCCAGAACTTATTGAAATGTTCAATAATGGTATGGCTGCCCTTAAAGAAGATGGTACTTACGATAAACTTGTTAAAAAATACCTTGCTACTTCAACAACCTCTAACAATAAAGAGGAAAAAACGATTGATGAAACAACTATTCTTGGGCTCATCAAGAATAACTACAAACAACTTCTTTCTGGCCTTGGGACGACAGTTAGCCTAACACTTATTTCATTTGCCATTGCCATGATTATCGGAATTATCTTTGGTATGATGGCTGTCGCCCCAAATAAAACACTTCGTGTCATTTCAACCATTTTCGTTGATGTGGTGCGTGGTATCCCACTTATGATTGTAGCTGCTTTCATTTTCTGGGGAATCCCTAATCTTATTGAAAGCATTACCGGTCAACAATCACCCATCAATGACTTTGTTGCAGCAACTATTGCCCTTTCTTTAAATGGTGGTGCTTATATTGCTGAAATTGTACGTGGTGGTATCGAAGCGGTCCCTATTGGACAGATGGAAGCCAGCCGCAGTCTCGGTATCTCCTACCAGACAACTATGCGTAAGATTATTCTACCTCAAGCAGTTAAACTAATGCTTCCAAACTTCATCAACCAGTTTGTTATTTCTTTGAAGGATACCACCATCGTATCAGCGATTGGTTTGGTGGAACTTTTCCAAACAGGTAAGATTATCATTGCTCGTAACTACCAATCTTTCCGGATGTATGCAATCCTTGCTCTCATTTATCTAGTCATCATTACGCTATTGACTAAGTTGGCAAAACGTTTAGAAAAGAGGCTTAAATAATGGCAGAATTAAAAATCGACGTCCAGGATTTGCACAAATCTTATGGCGATAACGAAGTTTTAAAAGGAATTAATGCTAAATTTTACGAAGGCGATGTCGTTTGTATCATTGGTCCTTCTGGTTCAGGAAAATCAACTTTCCTTCGTACTCTTAATCTATTAGAGACCATCACAAGTGGTAATGTTATCGTTGATGGCTTCGAACTCTCAGACCCCAAAACAAATATCGATAAAGCTCGTGAAAACATCGGTATGGTGTTCCAACACTTCAACTTATTTCCTCACATGACTGTTCTTGAAAATATCATGTTTGGACCGATTGAACTTGGTAAATTAGGAAAAGCTGAAGCTGAAAAACAAGGAATGGAGCTTCTCGAAAAAGTTGGTTTGGCTGAAAAACGGGACGCTCTTCCAGATAGTTTGTCTGGTGGACAAAAACAACGTGTTGCCATTGCTCGTTCATTGGCCATGAATCCTGATATTATGCTCTTTGACGAGCCAACGTCTGCCCTTGACCCTGAAATGGTTGGGGATGTTCTTAACGTTATGAAAGACCTAGCTGAACAAGGCATGACCATGTTAATTGTTACCCACGAGATGGGATTTGCACGCCAAGTTGCCAATCGTGTTATCTTTACCGATGGTGGTCAATTTATCGAGGATGGTACACCAGAACAAATCTTTGATAGCCCACAACATCCGCGACTTAAAGACTTCCTTGATAAGGTTCTCAGTCATTAAGAAAAAAGCTTTCAAGTTTCATGACTTGAAGGCTTTTTTGATGTTTTGTAAAAATGCTTCTGATTCTTCTCTGCTTATTAATTGATAAATGTTTTTATGGGAAAATTTATCAATTAAAGCTAAAATTTTAGGGCGGCTCTTCTCAGGAAATTGTTTGATGAACTCTAAAAACTCTAAATCAATTTCTGTCTCAATCCAAGGCATATCTGGTCTAACAGTCCCGACTCTCTTCATCACTCCTTCTATACAGATATCCAAAGGAAAATCGAGAAAGATAATCGTGTCGCACGCTTCAAAGCGCAAATCTAGTGTACCGCCATAATTACCATCGATAATCCAAGAATCTTGCTTTAAAATAGTTTTTTGACGTTCTAGAAAAAGCTCAGGTGCGACTGTTGTTCTGTCAGCATTCCAATTCATCAAATCCAAATGGTGTAAGGGGAATTTTGTCAGTTCTGCCAGTTGTCTAGCCAAGGTTGATTTGCCAGAGCCAGGGCAACCAATAACGATGATTTTTTTCATACCTCTATCATATCAAAATTGACACCATTTACAAAGTATGTTATAGTCAATTCAATAACAGCTGGAGGTAAGGAGCACATGATTCACTAAGAAAGAAAATATGATAGCTTTATCAAGTTTTGTTTTTTAGTATGCTCTTTCGTACCTGTTTTCAAATGCTAATCTTTCACACGCTTCTAAACTCAAATTGAGACCTTATTGACTTGATAGAAATGCCCTTCATTTCTATCGACACCAGCATCTCCTGGTCTTATTTTGATTTTCGTTGACTATCAGGTCTATCTGCATACTCAGACTCTCTACTTGATAAAGTAGGGAGTTTTTAGCTTGTTCAAAAGGAGGCATTTATGTTACAAACACAGCATCTTACTCTAACTCATCAAAAAGACTTGACGGATTTGGTTAACAATCTTGATTTGGTGGTTAATGTTGGCGATAAACTGGCCATTATCGGTGAAGAAGGGACTGGTAAATCCAGCCTTATCAAAGCAATTATAGACCCTACTGCTGTATCTGACTACATCAATGTAGAGGGCAAAATTATAAATCAATGGCATCATATCGGTTATTTACCACAAAGTCTAACTTCAGAACAACTGAAACAAAGTGTAGCTGATTTTCTCTATGGGGACATAGACTACACCACTTTCGACTTTTCTATATTTTACAGAATGGCTGATCGTTTTCACCTTGATGTAGAGCGATTCGAGGATAATGCTCAGACTCTATCTAGTTTATCAGGCGGGGAAAAATTAAAGATCCAATTGTTAAAAATATTAGCACAGGATCCTGATTTACTAATCTTAGATGAGCCATCTAGTGACTTGGATCGAGATAGTATTATTTGGTTAGAACACTTTATTATTCAATCCGATAAGACGATTATTTTTATTTCACACGACGAAACTTTTCTAGAAAATACAGCCACTGCTATTCTTCATTTAGAGTTATTAAAAAAACGTTCCACACCGCGCGCTAGCTATTTCAAAGGTAGCTATAGTGACTATAAAGAAAATCGAAGAGAAACTTTTGAACGACAACTGCAACGAGCCAACAAGGAAAGAGAGGAACATCAAGAACGTATGGCTCGCAGTCACCGTATTCATCAAAGCGTAGAGCACCAACTTCGTCATACTAAAAATGGTGTAGCAGGTCGATTATTAGCTAAAAAACTGAACACCATTCTTTCCCAAGAAAAACGTTATGGCAAGGAAGCTGAAAAGTTTACGGAAATCCCGCAAGATATGGATGCTATTAACCTCTTCTTTTCAGAAATCTCTCCCCTTTCCACAAACAAAATCCTGATCAATTGGGTAGAACAGCCCCTTGAAACTGGCCAAACGATTAACTTACTGGTCAAGGGACAAGACAAGATAGTTATCACTGGCTCAAACGGCATCGGTAAAACTCGCCTCCTCAAGAAAATCTTGAACGAACTATCTTCTAGAACAGAACCATCCCTTGGCTACATGCCCCAGCATTATGATGATTTTCTAAATCACAATCTTTCTACTCTTGACTTTCTAACTGAAGTTACTGAACCAGAAAAAGCAAGAACACTACTGGCGAGCCTTCAATTCACAAGAGATGAAATCTCACATTCGGTAATAGATTTGTCTGGAGGTCAAAAGGCCAAACTCTTCTTAGCTAAAATGGTCTTAGCGGGTAATAATGTGCTCGTTTTAGATGAGCCAACTCGACATTTTTCTCCGACTAGTCAGCCCATCATCCGAGAAATTCTCAGAGATTTTCCAGGAGCCATCATTAGTGTCTCACATGACAGAAACTACATTAGAGAGGTTGCCCAAAAGAGGTATCAGTTAACTCCTGAAAAACTCGAACAAATAAGACAATGACATTCCCCTAATACGGTCAATCTGATAAAATAGAATAATCATATCAACAGAAAGTATCCTATGATTATCAAACTTCTTGCTGTCTTACACGACATCTACAAACATGTTATCATATATAGTCTTCGTACGGCTTTTTTACAGGTAACCATGACCATCGGTGGCTCTTACCTACTTTCCTGGCTTTTCCGTGGCATTTTAGTAACCTCGGGATTTCCTGGCCTATCTATGGATAATATCTATAGCTTTTTAGGTAATCCATTAACGTTTTTACTCCTACTGATTTATTTACTTGTACTAGCCTTTCTTGTTTTTATAGAATTCTCCCTCCTTGTTGAAATACTACGCTACAAAGACACTCCTTTAGAATTGGGATTTGAATATTTTAAAACCGATTGTAAAAACTTTATTGGCAGCATTAAGGGTCGACATTTCTTTGCCTTTCTGTCGTATCTGCTGATAACCATTCCAGTACTTCGTTTTTTCTTCTCATCTGCTCTTATTGAACGGCTCTATATTCCAGAGTTTATCATTGGAGAATTACAAAAATCTCATTCAGGTCAAGTGGGGCTCTTTATCGTCTATGCTCTACTGTTTTACATCAATAGTCGATTAGTCTATACGCTCCCTTTAACAGTTACACGTAAGGAGAGTTCTTTCACTGACAACCTCAGAACCAGTTGGCAAATGACTGCGGGGCGCTCCTTATTAACCTTCATTGGACTGGCAGTTATTGCTGGAACCATCACACTGCTATCTATGATAGCAACAGGGCTTTTACTGGGCATCCTTGCTCTTCTTTTTAGAGGAAATAGCGGTACAGAGGTATTAGCTCAAACTATTTTAGCCAGCCTGACTTGGTTAATCCTATTTACCGCAAGTCTTTTGATTAAACTAGCCTCCTTGGCTTATCTCATTCTAGAACTTGAACAAAAGGATATTATCGACGTAGAACCGAGTCCCCAACGTCGAAAAGGCCGTTGGATGCGACTTCTTCTTTTAAATATCGCCGTTGCTTTTGGTGCCTTCTTTTACAATGCCAACCGGCTTGGCAATGGGGACCCAGAAAAAGTTAACATTATCGCCCATCGTGGCTATGTTGACGAGGCTGTTGAAAATTCGATAGAAGGTCTGAAAGCTTCTAAACAAGCGGGGGCAGATATGGTTGAGATTGATGTTCTAATGACAAAGGATAAACAATTTATCATTAATCACGATGATAATCTTAGACGTCTTACTGGTCAAGCTAAGCGAGTAAGTCAATCTAAAGCACAGGATATCATCGGTCAAACCCTTAGACAAAATGAACATACTAGCCAGATCGTCTCTTTCAAAACATTTTTAGAAGAAGCTCAGAAGATAAACTTACCTCTTTTGATTGAGTTAAAACCTACGAGACATCAACCTGATTATGCCGAATATTTCCTAAAAGAATTAAGCAGGGTATCACATCATCCTAAACATCAATTCATGTCTCAGGATTTAAACCTCATCGAAACTATTGAGGACAAGCGCCCTGATCTCAAAACGGGGCATGTTATCACTTTTCAATTTGGAGACTTTATCAGTGATAAGGTTGACTTCTATGCTCTTGAAGAATTTTCATACACCAATCACATCGCTAAATTAGCTCACGATAAACATAAAGATTTATATGTTTGGACTATCAATGACCAAAAGCAATTAGCAACATATCTCCAAGCACCTATTGATGGGATAATCACAGACTATCCTAACAAAGCTCGCTATGAACAAAAGCATATAACGAATAAGCCACAAGATTATTTAACGTTTTTGATGAGATTATACCATTTAGACTAATTGTAAACAGGCGCTATCATTTCTATATTGGGTCAATTCCACTCTATAGAGATAATAGGGCTTTTTAGTTTAAGCAAAACCTGCCATATGATGTTTCATGTAAAGCAAGGAAACGGAGCGTTAGCAAGCATCGTCTAAAACGAATCAGAATGTCATAGAATCGTTGGAACTAAAAGAGTCCAATATCAAAATCTCATTTGTCTTACGATAGCCTACGGTTATCAAAATAACTACAATGTTCAAACATTCCACTTTTCTCATTGTCAAGGAAATATGATATTAGGAACCACCGATAATCTTCATTCTGGACATCCAAGAAATGGCAACGATACGTCACCAAATAGGTAAAGCTACCGAAAGAAATCTCATTGTCACATTATCCTAGCTAAGAGCCATTTCGTTAAAAAAGGCAGTCCTTCTTTGGACTCATTAAGGGACATATGGCACTAAAGAAGGCAAAAATAGGGATACGACGGAAAAATATCATCCTCAGGAAACCCACTATTTTAATATGAAGCCTTGTCAAATCTACCCTTCAAAAGCAGATTGTTATCAAGAAGTGACTAATGCTATCACCATTAGGCGTGATGAACACCTCTTTCAGAAGAGATTTTAGAAAAAGCGTCTGTTAAATCATCACTAAAAGATAAAAGCCAAAAATGCGGACTTAAACACAGATATAGTCTTGATGTTTCTAAGGTATCAGGTCTTTTCAACATGGCATTACAAACAGCCACAATCCTATTGTGGTTAATTCGAAGAAGATTATGGCCTTAACATTTACTAAAATTCAGAAATAGCGGTATGGTCTTGTTATGCCAAAAGAACTCACTCCTCCCCGACTAAAATCAATTGTATACAGAGACTGGATTCCGCTTTTTTTGGATTTTGATGGATATGATAAAACAAAAGCAAAAAGGAATCCACCCTAGTATGGCTAGATTCCTCTTTTCTCTTTTTATGTAAACAGTAAGGCTTACTTTTCAGTAAACTCTACCCTTCGTCTTCTCTTTTGTTTAGACATCAGTTATCCATTGTCGTCAACAGACAGTATAGCTGAACTCAACGATGAATGCTTCATACTGTTTTCTTATTGATTTAATTCTATCTCTTTAGCTTTTCGTTCACGCTCTAAGCGTAATTTTCGATTTGGATTAAGTTGGTTGAACAGTTCTTCTAACTTAGCAGCATTCCAAACATCGGCTGCCGAAACAAAATTACCATCTTTATCTTTAAAAGATATGGGTTTATCTCCCATAACAACCTCCCGTAAATGAATTTTTGAGCTCTAGTTTTGAAATTGCAGATCATGTCATCGCATTTCATTTATAATCATATCAACTTTAAATAAATTTCCCGAGATTTCTGCTGTCTATATTTCCGTTTCCAGATAGTGCAGCTTACGACACGAAAGGAATCTATCTATACTATCTTATCCAAGTTGAAAATATTTACAACTGAACACGGCAACGCAGCCTCTAAGAAAACTAACGTAGCGTAACATTTTAGTGGTTGCTTTTCTTTAAAAGGTCAATCATGAATTGTCACAGCTGTAAGTTTACGATAAACCGTTAATGGTTTTTGTATGTTAATCCACAAACTCAAATTCAAAGTTGCCGATACGGACGATGTCACCATCTTTGGCACCACGTTGACGAAGAGCATCATCAACACCCATACCACGCAGTTGACGTGCAAATTTCATAAGGGATTCGTCGCGTTCCAAATTCGTCATGACAAAAAGTTTTTCCAGTTTCTCACCAGACAGTACCCAGGTGGCATCATCATCACGTGAAATGTCAAATGGACGTTCATCTGGATTGAAACCATAGTAAACTTCATCATCTTGCATATCGGATTCATCATAGAGCAAGAAGTCATCTGTATGATCCAATAACTCAGAGGTTGCCTCAAGAAGATTCTCCAAACCTTGATGAGCAATACTTGAAATTGGGAAAATCATTGGCAAATCATCAAATTCATCATATTCTTTTGCCAATTTCTCTTTAAATACTTTCAGATTTTCTTCTGATTCTGGCATGTCCATCTTATTAGCTACGATGACTTGCGGACGTTCCATCAAACGGAGATTATAAGACTCCAACTCGTTATTAATCGTTTGATAATCTTCAAATGGATCACGACCTTCACTAGCGGACATATCAATAACATGCAGAATCACTCGCGTACGCTCAATATGACGTAAGAATTGAGTGCCTAAGCCGACACCTTGATGAGCTCCCTCAATCAGTCCTGGAAGGTCTGCCATGACAAAGCTCTCACCTGACTTAGTACGGACCATACCGATATTAGGGACAATAGTCGTGAAGTGGTAAGCGCCAATCTTAGGTTTAGCTGCTGAAACCACACTTAACAGTGTTGATTTCCCAACAGATGGAAAGCCGACTAAACCAACATCAGCCAAAATTTTCAATTCAAGCTCAAGGCGACGCTCTTCTCCTGGCTCCCCATTTTCAGCAATTTCAGGTGCAGGGTTTCTAGGAGTTGCAAATCGAATATTACCACGACCCCCACGACCCCCACGCGCGACAACGAATTCTTGACCATTTTCAATCAAATCAGTTAGAACTTTTCCAGTTTCCGCATCACGGACGGTTGTTCCTTGAGGGACCTTAACATAAAGATCCTGAGCACCTTTTCCGTGCATGCCCTTCGTCATTCCTTTTTCCCCAGCTTGGGCGTTAAATTTACGGTTGTACCGAAAATCCATCAAGGTACGAAGGCCCTCATCCACGACAAAAATGACGTTACCGCCACGTCCGCCATCACCTCCCCAAGGTCCTCCGTCTGGAACATACTTTTCACGACGGAAGGCAACCATGCCATCTCCGCCACGACCAGCTTTCACTGAAACCTTGGCTGTGTCTAAAAACATACTCATATTTTCCTCTTTTCTTAGCAGAAAAAAACGCTTTACAGCGTTTCCCTACCAGCCTAATGAACCTAGTGCTGATACAACAAGACCAGCAACGGTTATGATAACCATCAAAAAGACGACTACAATCGTTAATTTTTGAAATGCTGTTTTCTTACGTGGTCCGTTATCTCCAAATGCCAAAAGTAATACCTCTTATTCTGAATTTATCTCTTAAAATGATACCATGATTTAGATGATATAGCAACTGAAACCAGTCACTTCTTAAGATTTGGAACTGTCGAGAAATTGTGATTTTACAGCGTTTTTATGGTAAAATAAACTTACTATGTAAAAAGGAGATCGTTATGGTTTTACCTAATTTTCAAGCTAATTTAGCAAAATATGCAGAATTGCTGATCGCTAAAGGGGTTAATGTTCAAAAAGGACACACACTTGTTATTTCAATTGGCGTTGATCAAGTTGATTTCGCCCGTTTATTAACCAAATTTGCTTACCAATATGGGGCTGCTGAAGTGGTTGTTGATTACATTGACGACCAAATTACGCGTGATCGCTTCCTACATGCTGATGAGGAGCGCGTCACAAGCGTTGCGGATTACCTGGTGGCTAAGTCAGACTATTTCTTAGAGAAAAAAGCTAGCCGCTTAGTGATCCGTTCATCTGATCCAAATGTTTTCTCAGTCGTCGATCAAGAGCGCCTTTCAAAAGCTACTCAGGCTCAAGCAATCGCGCTTGCTGCACAGCGTGAAGCAACACAATCAAATAAAATTAGCTGGAATTTAGCAGCTGCATCTGGTAAAGAATGGGCCGCTCTTGTCTTCCCTGATTTAGCTACTGAAGAAGAGCAAGTTGATGCCCTTTGGGATACTATTTTCAAACTAAACCGTGTTTACGAAGAAGACCCAATTAAAGCTTGGGATCAGCATCAAGCAAACCTAGTTTCAAAAGCTGACATTTTAAACAACTACCAATTTGACGCCCTTCATTATACAGCTCCTGGAACTGACTTAACGCTTGGTATGCCTAAAAATCACCTTTGGGAAGCTGCTGGTAGCATTAATGCTCAAGGCGAAGAATTTATTGCCAATATGCCAACTGAAGAAGTTTTCACGGCTCCTGATTACCGTCGTGCTGATGGTTACGTCTCTTCTACCAAGCCACTAAGCTATGCTGGGGTTATTATCGAAGATATGACATTCACTTTCGAAAATGGGCGCATTATTGATGTTACTGCTAAAAAAGGAGAAGATACCATCAAGCGTCTAGTCGAAGAAAGTGATGGTGCCCGCTCTCTGGGTGAAGTGGCTCTTGTCCCACATAAAACACCCATTTCATTATCAGGATTGACTTTCTTTAATACTCTCTTTGATGAAAATGCCTCAAACCACTTGGCTATCGGTCAAGCCTATGCCTTTAGCATTCAAGGTGGTACTGAGATGTCCAATGAAGAGCTCGAAGCTGCTGGCCTTAATCGTTCAACCGCACACGTTGACTTTATGATCGGCTCTGATCAAATGGATATTGATGGTATCACTGCCGATGGGCAAGTTGTTCCGATTTTCCGTAACGGAGAATGGGCCATCTAAATGCCATCATATCAAAAAGAATCTCGTTTAACCAAGCGAGATTCTTTTTATAATGTCACATCGAATAACTCTAGACTGGAGAGTTCTTTTTCAGAAAGACGACGCCAGTCACCTTTTTTTAAACGACTATCAAGCCATAGTGGTCCCATGGATAAACGCTTAAGATGGATAACTTCCTTGCCACAAGCTTTCACCATACGTTTAACCTGGTGGAATTTACCTTCTTGAATCGTAATATTAACAAGACTTTTTTGATTTTCCATGTCCACTGATATAATATCTAACTGAGCAGGTAGGCAAACATGATCACTTAAGGCAATGCCTTTTTGAAACATAAGCTGATCTTCCGTGGTCATGATACCTTCCACCTCTGCTTGATAGACCTTATCAACATGTTTCTTAGGTGACAGCATAGCATGCGCTAGTTGTCCGTTGTTGGTCAATAACAGCAATCCTTCTGTATCAATATCTAAACGCCCAACTGGAAAAACGCCTTTCGTTCTAGCCAAGCCATCCAGACAATCCAGGACTGTTTTATGCTGAACATCCTCTGTCGCTGAAACCACTCCTGCTGGCTTATGTAACATGTAATAAAGAAATTTCTCATAAACCAACAATTGACCATTATAAAACACTTGATCCACCAACGGATCGATATGACATTTAGGTGATGTTTCTACCTCCCCGTTTACTGCTATGTGCTTTTTCTTGAGAATAGCTTTAACTTCTGTACGAGAACCAATGCCGTTTTCAACTAAAAATTTATCAAGTCTCATCTCTTTCTCCATATTGTTGTAATTGCCAGAGACAAATCGTCTTAATGGCTTCTTTTGGAACTTTCTGATCATAGGGCAACTGAAAACCACGTTTGGTAAATGATAGTTCAGGGTATTTATCTTGCCAATAGGACACAGCATCAGGTCCAACATAAACATTGACATGCTTTTTAAAAGCTTGAAAGTGGATGATGTAAGTATTTTGCCAATAAGAGGGCATGGACCAGGCTAAACCTTCTGAAGCCTTTGGCAAGGTGGTCTTAATAATCTCTCTTAGTTCTTTCAAAAGAGTCCGGTGTGTTTCATCCACTTTTGCAATATAATTATCTACGGCCTTACTGTCTGCAAGCATTGGCATAGCTGTAACCTCACTATTGTTATCATTTCTTCAATCATACCAAAAAAGCCGTCAAATGACGACTTTATGGTTCTAGTCGATACCAATTTCTGCCCGTACAACATCAGCGATAGTATCAACATAATAGTCTACTTCTTCATCTGTTGGAGCTTCTGCCATTACTCGAAGAAGAGGTTCTGTTCCACTTGGGCGAACGAGAATACGGCCGTTGCCAGCCATTTCAGCTTCCATCTTGGCAATGATATCAGCGATAGCTGGAACTTCCATACTTTTATCTTTCATGCCATTTTCAACGTGAATATTGACCAGTTTTTGTGGGTAAATAGTGACGTCTGATGATAATTCAGATAGTGACTTCCCTGTTTCCTGCATGACTTTTGTCAGTTGGATTGCTGTCAATTGACCATCACCCGTCGTGTTGTAATCCATAATAATGACATGTCCAGACTGTTCACCACCAAGATTATAACCTGATTGACGCATTGCTTCGACAACATAGCGGTCACCAACTGCTGTCACTGCCTTTTCAATACCTTCTCTATCCAAAGCCTTATGGAAACCTAGGTTTGACATGACAGTCGTTACAATCGTATTTTTAGCTAATTGACCATGTTGGGCCATGTGCTTACCGATGATGTACATGATTTTATCACCGTCTACAATCTCACCATTCTCATCTACTGCAATTAAGCGGTCGCTATCGCCATCAAAAGCCAAGCCAATCGCTGAACCAGTTTCTTTAACCAAGTCTTGTAGAGCTTCTGGGTGTGTTGAACCAACGCCGGCATTGATGTTTAGTCCATCCGGCTGATCCCCAATGACTGAAATATTAGCATCCAAATCTAGGAAGACCTGACGTGCTGAACGATGAGCAGCACCGTTGGCACCGTCAAGGGCAACTTTCATACCGTTAAGGGTAACACCGGTAGAAACCAAGAAGGCTTCATATTTACGAAGGCCTTCTGGATAATCCACTAAACTGCCAAGGCCCTCAGCTGATGGACGCGGTAGGTTATCATCTTCAGCTTCTAAAAGTGCTTCAATCTCAGCTTCTAATGCATCACTGAGTTTGAAACCGTCATTAGCGAAGAATTTGATCCCATTGTCTTGGGCAGGATTATGACTAGCTGAAATCATCACGCCAGCGCTAGCATTTTCTGTTCTTACAAGATAGGAAACGCCTGGTGTTGCCAGCACACCAAGTCGGTAGACTTCAATGCCAACAGATAAAAGTCCTGCTACCAAAGCAGCCTCTAACATTTCACCAGAAATGCGAGTATCACGAGCTACAAAGACTTTAGGACGTTCATTTTCATGCTGACTAAGAACATAGCCACCAAAACGCCCCAATTTAAATGCTAGTTCTGGTGTTAACTCTAAGTTTGCTTCTCCGCGAACACCATCTGTTCCAAAATATTTTCCCATAGTTTTTAGCGCTTATGCGCTCCTCCATTTTTCTTAAAGTTATTATGTCTTATTTCTTAGTTGCTGTCAACTTAACCGTTACTGTTTGCGGGATGATTGTTAC
The DNA here is from genome assembly GCF_040225085.1 of Streptococcus jiangjianxini. Taxonomy (NCBI): domain Bacteria; kingdom Bacillati; phylum Bacillota; class Bacilli; order Lactobacillales; family Streptococcaceae; genus Streptococcus; species Streptococcus jiangjianxini. The sequence goes on from NZ_JBEHGL010000002.1 coordinate 94,361, forward strand.
ATTCGACGCAGACAATGAAACCGTCTTTGAGACGTCTTTTGAAACCCCTGTAATATCGACAGTCCCTTTGACACTATCAATAGCATCAAGTTCTTCTTGTGTCCCAGATACGGTTACTGTCTCTTGACTCAACTTATAGCCAATATTTGTTAATTTATCAGAAAGCACACCCGTCACCGATAAATTAATGGGCACTTCTTTGGTTAATTTTTTTACCGACACTTTCAATTGAGTTTTAGCGGGATCAACAATTGAAGCCAAAATAGTGCCATCTGATGAAACAGCTTGTAAATTAACAGTACCACTGTAATCACTACTTAAAACCTTATCAGATACCAAAACCGCCTCAACGTGATCAATTTGTTGTAAGGTGGATTCATTGCTAGTGACGGTAACCTCAGAAATCCCAGTCTCTATGCTTTCAATCTTATAGCCGTCTGCTACTTGTTCTGGTGGAATCGTTGATTTTACCTTAAAGGTTTTTTTAGCTTTTTTGCCAATTGTAATCGCGACGCTTTTCGGATTAACTGTAGCATTCACATCTCTAGGTAAGCCAACGACTTTTAATTTGGCATTAGCTGTTCCAGCTTTGACATTGGATAAATCCGCTACAACCTTAAAGCGGCGTGTATCTTCATTGATCTCAGAATCAAGCTTTATCCGATTAGTAGAAGTTAGGTAAACTTCCGCTTCGTAAGAATAACCACTGATAAAATACTTTTCCGTATCATACTTAATATCAATGGGAACACTTTCAATGGTATGACTATAAGTCTCTGTGACACGAGATAATTGTGTTCCAGAAGCATTATAAGCCGTTGATTTGGCTAAAAAGAAGAGAACCAAAGCAAAGAAAACAGAAACAACAATGTAGAAAATGGGTTGGTTAAAAAATCTCTTGATCATTTCTTCTGCCTCCCAAACAAGCGTTCTTTCCAACTAAGTGGTTTATCTAAATCTGCCATGAGAATGTCTTTTAAAACCAACTCAAAACTGTCGTTGCTCAAATCATGTTGGAAACGTCCATTATGCGTAATCGAGATACCACCTGTTTCTTCTGATACCACAATCGTTAGAGCATCGGAATTTTCGGATAAACCAATCGCTGCTCTGTGTCTTGTTCCAAATTCTTTTGAAATGGCTGTTGATTCCGTCAAAGGAAGATAACAACAAGCAGCTGCAATTTTCTTACCTTTTATAATGACTGCACCATCATGTAATGGCGTGTTTGGAATAAAGGTATTAATCAACAATTGACTGGAGACATCCGCATTTAAGGGAATCCCTGTATTGATATATTCCTGCAAAGTCTGTGTCCCTTGAATGGAAATGAGGGCACCGATTTTACGAGGGCTCATATAGGCTACCGATTTAACCAGAGCTTCTATCAATTTTTCCTCGTCAGTAGTCACCGAAGAACCTGATGCAAATAGTTGTGTCGTTTTACCGAATTTCTCTAACCCTAGACGAATTTCAGGGGCAAAGATAACAACACCTGCAATAACGCCATAGGTAATAATTTGATTCATCAAATAGGTTATTGTTGTTAAACCGATAAATTCTGCTAATAATTTTAAGAGAATAAATAAAATAATACCTTGAACCAAAGACATGACTTTAGTCCCAGCCAATGCTTTAATAAAGCGAAAAATCAGATAGGCAACAAGACTGATGTCTAAAATATTAACTAATATAGTCCAAGGGTTGTCAAACAGTGATTGCCAGAACCTAGCATCAAGCTGTGAAAAAAAACTCATGTTGGTACGCTCCTTCTTATCTGTACCTTCTAAATAGACACTGTTTTCATTATAGCATTTTCTCTAGCTAGTTTGTAGTATTTTTGTTAGAATAAAACCATGACTATGAAAACTCAAATGGGAATTTTTGCCGGTAAAACAGCTCATTTTTTTCTTTCCAAAATGGGACGTGGCTCAACTCTACCTGGAAAAGTTGCCCTTAAATTCGATACTAATATTTTAGATAATCTAGCTAAAGATTATGAAATTGTTGTTGTTACTGGTACCAATGGTAAAACCCTCACAACTGCTCTTACAGTTGGAATTCTCAAAGAGGCTTTTGGCGAAATCGTAACCAATCCCAGTGGTGCCAATATGATTACTGGAATCACTTCTACCTTTTTAACAGCCAAACCGAATAAATCTGGAAAAAAAATTGCGGTGCTTGAAATTGATGAGGCTAGCTTGCCCAAAATTACGGAGTACATCACTCCTAGCCTTTTTGTTTTCACCAATATTTTCCGAGATCAAATGGACCGCTACGGTGAGATTTATACCACTTACGATATGATTTTAGCAGGTGCTGCTAAGGCTCCTCAAGCGACTATTCTAGCTAACGGAGACAGTCCTTTATTCCATTCACGACAAGTGGTTAACCCTGTCCAATTTTACGGTTTTGAAACAGAATCCCACGAACCACAGTTAGCCCACTACAATACAGAAGGTATTGTCTGTCCAAAATGCGAGCACATTTTGCAGTATAAGATGAATACTTACGCTAATCTTGGTGATTATGTCTGCCTCAACTGTGACTTCAAGCGTCCGCAGCTAGACTACAAACTGACAGCCTTAACCAACATTACCAATACAACATCTGAGTTTGTCATTGATGGACAGGATTACAAAATCAATGTTGGCGGCTTGTACAACATCTATAACGCTCTCGCTGCCGTCTCAGTTGCTGAGTTCTTTGGTGTTTCACCTGATAACATTAAGGCTGGTTTTGATAAGAGTCGGGCTGTCTTTGGACGACAAGAAACTTTCAAAATTGGTGACAAATCATGTACCTTAGTCCTCATCAAAAATCCTGTGGGAGCTAGTCAAGCTCTCGAGATGATTAAATTAGCAGATTATTCATTTTCCTTATCCGTTCTTTTAAATGCCAACTACGCAGATGGCATTGACACATCATGGATTTGGGATGCCAACTTTGAAGCCATTAACGACATGGAAATCACAGAAATCAATGCCGGTGGCGTACGCCAAACTGAAATTGCTCGACGTTTACGAGTGACCGGTTATCCAGAAGATAAGATTCACCAAGCCGAAACCTTGGATGACATCGTGTCCAGGATCGAACATCAAACAGCTGATCACGCATACATCTTAGCAACTTATACAGCAATGCTTGAATTTCGGGACATCCTAGCTACTAAAAAAGCTGTTGGAAAGGAGATGAACTAATGGTCTATACCTCTTTACAATCTCCCCAAAATCGAGATTATGATTATGAGCTCAATATCGCCCATCTCTATGGAAATCTTCTAAATACCTACGGAGATAACGGCAATATCCTTATGATGAAGTATGTTGGAGAAAAATTGGGTGCCAAAATGACCTTTGATATCGTATCCATAGGGGATGATTTTGATCTTCATGATTACGATATGATCTTCTTTGGTGGTGGTCAGGATTACGAACAATCCATTGTAGCTCGAGATTTACCAAGCAAACGCCAAAGTATTGACCAATTCATCCAAGAAGATAAAGTTATCTTGGCTATCTGTGGTGGTTTCCAACTTTTGGGACAATATTATATTCAAGCTAATGGTGTCAAAATTGATGGTATTGGTGTGATGGGACACTATACGCTCAATCAAGAAAATAACCGTTACATTGGTGACATCAAAATCCATAATGAGGAATTTAACGAAACCTACTATGGTTTTGAAAATCATCAAGGACGCACCTTCCTTTCAGACGATGAAAAACCATTAGGAAAGGTTATCTACGGTAACGGTAATAATAAGGAAGATGGTAGCGAAGGCGTTCATTATAAAAATGTTTATGGGTCCTACTTCCATGGTCCAATCTTATCCAGAAATACCAACTTGGCTTACCGATTAGTGACCACGGCTCTTCGCAACAAATATGGTCAAGACCTTGTCTTACCAAGCTATGAAACTATTTTAGGACGGGAAGTTCCTGAAGAGTACGGTGATGTTAAGTCCAGAGTAGCATTTGAACAATAAATACAAAAAATCAAAATCTCAAGAACGAGATTTTGATTTTTTCTTTCTATATACTCCAATCTTCCTAGAGTGTTCTTCGATTCAGCAGTGATAGAGTCTTTTGAATGAGCTTTGATAGAGTCTTTTGAATGAGCTTTGATAGATCGACACTTTCAACTTACCGTACTAATCTTCCATGAAAATAAAGTACTCTCCGCGTCTCAGTTCCTTGTTTGAAAGGTAATTCAGTTGACTATAAAAAGGGACTAGTTGCCATTGACAAGGAAGAGAACTTAGGAAAGTTCTTCAAGTAATTGAGATTGCACTTCCCATTCTTCCATCAGTTGCATTTGATTTTCTTGGATCACGTCCAACTCTTTTTGTAAATCTGCCAATGCCATGGCATCATTGCTTTGTGCCATCTGCTCGGTAATATCTGCTTCTTGATTATCAATCATTTCCAATTGAGCTTCAATAGCCTCAACGCGGCGAGCTATCTTACGAACTTCTTTTTGATTAGCCTTTTGTTGTTGGTAATCTGTAGAACCTTGTGATGGACTTACTGCCTCTTGTTCCAAATCTTCAGCAGCCTCTTGCGCTAAAAATGCTAACTCGGCCTTTTTTTCGACATAATAATCGTAATCACCAAGATAAAGCCTTGCTCCTTCTTCAGAAATTTCCAAAACCTTGGTAGCAATACGATTGATAAAATAGCGATCGTGACTAACAAACAGTAAACTCCCGTCAAAGTCTATCAATGCTTCTTCAAGCACTTCTTTACTATCAATATCCAAATGGTTGGTTGGCTCATCCAATATCAAGAAATTGTTATTTTCCATAGATAATTTCGCTAAAAGTAGCCGAGCTCTTTCCCCACCTGACAGCATGCTAACTGATTTTTTGACGTCATCTCCTGAGAAAAGAAAGGCGCCGAGACGATTGCGAATGTCAAGTTCTGGTGTGGTTGAAAAATCATTCCAAAGTTCATCGAGTACAGTATTAGAATTAGTCAAATGCGATTGAGTTTGATCGTAATAACCTGTCTCTACATTGGCACCAAATCGAGCCTGTCCCTTGATAAAAGGAAGTTGACCAATAACTGATTTGATAAAAGTCGTTTTGCCAATACCATTTGGACCAACTACTGCAACGGCGTCTAATTTGTTCAGTTCAAGAGAGATGGGTTCTGACAACACATGATCATGATAACCAATAGCTGCCTCTTCCACTGTCAGAACAACATTGCCAGAAACTTTGTCTGAATGGAAGGTCATGTTAGCTGATTTTTGGCTAACTGTCGGTTTATCCAAACGGTCCATTTTTTCTAACTGCTTGCGACGAGCTTGGGCTCGTTTAGTGGTTGAGGCACGGACAATATTCTTCTGAACAAATTCTTCTAATTTGGCAATTTCTTTTTGCTGTTTCTCAAAATGTTTAGTTTCTGTGGCTAATTTCTCAGCTTTGAGATCCATAAATTTAGAATAATTTCCCACATAGCGATCCAGAGAATGCGCGTTCAAATCAACCGTTACTGTCGCCACCTTATCTAGGAAATAACGGTCATGACTGACGATGAGAAGGGCACCTTGGTAATTAACCAAATAATTTTCCAGCCAGGCAATCGTATCAATATCTAAGTGGTTAGTCGGCTCATCTAGAACCAAAAGTTCTGGTTTCTGTAAGAGCATTCGAGCTAGGGCTAATCGTGTGTTTTGACCGCCAGATAGCTCCGATATTTTCATATCCCACATGCTTTGGTCAAACTTAAAGCCATTAAGAATGGCACGGATATCACTCTCATAAGTGAAACCGCCAGCCAGACGAAAATGTTCAGACAAACGGTCATAATCGGTCATAAGTTTATCGAGACTCTCACCTGATAAAGTTCCCATCTGACTTTCCATTTGTCGTAACTTTTGCTCATCGTGTCGTAAATCAGAAAAAATAGCTAACATTTCATCGTAAATCGTATTTTCAGATTCAAAACGACTATCTTGCGCTAAATAAGCTATTTGCAAATCACGCTTGGTATTGATGTCTCCTTTTGTAGGGGCCTCCTCACCAACTAAAATTTTTAAAAGGGTTGATTTACCTGCGCCATTGCGGCCAACCAGAGCAATCCTGTCCTTTTCATCGATTTGTAGGTTAATATTATCAAATAAAACATCCCCAGAGAAGGAACGCTCAATCTTGTTTGCTTGTAAAATAATCATAGTTATATTATAGCAAAAAGACCTTGTTCCTAAAAGAAAGCAAGGTCTTTTTTCACGACAAACGCATGAAGGATTTTTAGCAAGAAAATAAAGTTTTCTGTATTTCAATGTTCAGCATTTACAAAAATAATAGCCATGTTTAAGCGTTTTTCCTATAGTAAAAACGCTTAGATAAACTATTTTTATCTGTACTATAATTCGGAAATAACTGTTTCATACGTTTGTCGTGGTCTTTTTTAACTTTATGATTGGTTGAAGACTTAGTTGACGTATTAAGCAGAATAAGAACACAATAGCAAGCCTTAGGACGCCTTGCTTTGAGAAGCCTAGAGTTGTTTCACTGCCTCAATATCAACGTCTTGTATGCCATAATAAGAACCTGCTGATTGCATCACAGAGTCGTGGTTGTCATCGTGCTCTAAACCGATGGCATGTCCAAGCTCATGAATCGCAGTATTCACAATACGCTCTTGACTGTAACCATAGTCAGGATCGGAAAGATAATAGGCATTGAGAAACACTTCAGCAGATACCAAACGATTGGTTAAAGCATTGGTTTTGGTATTAGCCAAACCAGCCGCTTGAGTTGACGGATCTGAATACTCTTTAGCAATAATCTTAGCTTGATCTGGCTGATCGACTAATTTGAACTGAAAAGCACCTGTCTGATTCCATGCTGAAATGGCTTCTTGATAGGCCGAACGAAAGGTTTCATTTTTAGTTTCAATATAAATCGTCGCTGAATTAGTTGACCAGCGGGCACCACCTAGGTGATTATGTGAGTCAGTCTTTAGGTAAGTTAATTGTTTGCCCAACTCGCTGGGATTTTCAAACTGAGAACTGTCAAACACTGTCGTTACTGTCTCAAAGAAATTGGACAGTTGATTAGCCACTGGTGAACTACTATGGTTGGCATAATACATCAGAGCGAATATCACTAAAGCCACGAAAATGACAGTTTTAACAATACTAAAAATTAAATGCCAAACAAAAGAGATAATTAATTTTGGTATAGCAATCAAGGTTTTCAACAGAAATTTCATATTCCATACTTTCTTTGACGTAAATTTCCTAAAACAGTGTCTCCTAGTATAGCAGGCTCTTTCGGACAATTCAACTCAAAACCAGACTGTTACCTCTTTTTAAATGGTCCTACAACCCTCTCTTATGACAAACGTTCTTCTTTGACATAATCAATCGGTAACATTTCCAAAAAGACTTCGACCTGTTTTTCCCAATAATACCAGTCATGGGTGCCATGGTCATTGCGATAGTCAACATCTAATCCTGCTTCTTTGAAGTCAGCAACGGCTGTTTCATTGATCCGATAGAGAAAATCCTCGTAACCACACCAAGCGTAAAACTTCGTACTGCCATCAACATGTTCAGCAGCTACTTGTAGATTATTGTCACTTTTTGTAAATTCTTTAACACTTCCAAATAAGCCTGTCCAATAATCGTTTTCGGCATCGATCATGTCTTTATCATCAAAATCAAATCCCAATGCTCCTGAAAATGAACCAGCAAAAGCATAGTTATTGGTCAACATAGCAAGTTTAAAAGCCCCATAGCCTCCCATAGAAAGACCGGCTATAAAGGTCTTTTCACGTTTATCAGTCATATTTGGGAAAAAACGTTTCATGACCTGAGGTAACTCTTCAGCGATAGCATCGAAATAACGTGCCCCATATTTGGTATTGGTATAAAAACCATTGTCCCCATTTGGCATAACGACAATAAGATTTGTTTTACGCACCAAACGCTCTAAGTTTGTTCGAGAGATCCAAGAACGATGATTACCACCCATACCGTGCAGGAGATAAAGAACTGGGATATCCTTATCCTCACGATAGTCTTCCTTAATTTGGTCAGCATCTGGATACAAGACATCGACCTGCCGATACAAACCTAAAACTTCCGAACTGTACTCTATTTGAAAAAATGCCATGTGTTTCCTCTTTCTATAAAAAGAAGTTGAAACTAGCTCAACTTCAATCATTATCTTTATTAACCCTTAGCGAACTTCCATAATAACCGGTAAAATGGCTGGACGACGTTTGGTTTGTTCAAATAAGAACTTGCTAATTTCATCACGCACCTGTCCTTTGAGTTCACCCCAATCAAAGCCATCTTCGGCAAGGTAATTTTCAACAGTTGTATTAACCAAATCAGCTGATTCCCGTAAAATATCGCGACTCTTCTTAACGTAAACAAAACCGCGCGTATTGATTTTCGCACGTGAAACAATCTTGCGCTCTTTTTTGTTAACAGTCATGGCAACGATAAAGATGCCATCTTCTGATAATACTTTACGATCACGAAGAACGATGTTCCCAACATCACCAATAGCATTTCCATCAATCATGACATCGCCTGCAAGTACTGCTCCTTCATGTAAGAAGCCTTGATCAGAAAGGTGCATGATGTCACCTCGTTTCATGATGTAGATGTTCTCTGGGAACATCCCAGTTTCTTCAGCCATGTCTGCATGTGCTGCTAGATCACGATATTCTCCTTGAATTGGGAAGAGGTATTTTGGTTTGATGAGGTTTAACATCAACTGCAAGTCACGACCGTTGGCATGTCCGGACACGCGCAGGTTTTGCGTAATCAATTTCACCGAACCTCCGGCCTTGTAAATCATGTTCTCCATCCGCGCTACAACAGCTTCTTTCGCAATACTTGGTGTCGTTATAATGTATACCAAATCACCATCTTTAATATTGACATAACGATGCCGGCCAATAGCCATTTTCTCCAGACTATTGATTGGCTCACCCATTCGCCCAGTTTCTAAGATAACCAATTCATGATCTTCAAACTTAGCCATCTCTTTTGGCTTCACCATAATACGCTCATCAGCGATACTCAATTTTTTAAGACGGATAGCTGTTCGAACAATGTTTTCCACATCAAACCCTGTCAAAACGACACGGCGTCCATAATTAGCTGCCGCGTCAAAAACTTGTTGAATTCGAGCTAAGTTACTTGAAACGGCTGCTACGATAACACGACCTTGTGCATCACCAATAACTTGGTTAATTTCAAGACCAACTTCAGATTCACTAGCCACTTGTTCTGTACTAGTCGCATTAGCAGAATCTGCCAAAAGAGCCAAGACACCTTCTCGACCAATTTCAGTCAAACGAGCAAAATCCGTACGGTATTCATCACGTGCAGCCTGATCAAACTTGAAGTCACCAGTGTAGACAATATTGCCTTCTTTAGTACCAACAACAACCCCTAAACTTTCTGGAATGGAATGAGTGGTCTTAAAGAAAGATACAACTGCATCTTCAAATTCAATCTCAGTGTCACTATCTACTACATGGAAGTTATTGAATTTTTTAACAGATGAATTGTTTTTGACCATCAACTTTGCCAACTCAATAGTCAACTCCGATCCAAAAACCGGAACATTCATTTCCGAAATCACATAAGGAAGCGCACCAATAGCGTCCGCATGTCCATGCGTTAGAAAGACACCTTGAACACGGTCCTTATGATTAACGAGATAATCGAGATTAGGGATGACAACATCAACCCCTAACTGTTCATTTTCCGGGTATTTTAATCCCGCATCTAACACAAAAATGGCATCGTTGACTTCGGCAATATAAAGGTTCTTTCCATTTTCTCGAACCCCACCCAAAGCCATAATTTTAATATCGCTCATTTGTTCTCCTTAAAATGTTATTAGTTATCAGTCATGGAAAACAAATCCCATGATTATACTCTATCAGAGTATTTTCATCAAACGGTCCTTAGCAAGCTAAGTCGAATTACAGATAGTAGCAAAAAAGTTGCATACTCCCCTTCAGTATACAACTTTATGGTCTATTTTTCAATTTTGCAAGCTATTTTCAAACGTTACATGTATTTTTAACCGATTTTCGCAACATTGACAGTCTCGCAAAGGTAATCCCACATTTCGTTGCTATTATAGCAAAAGGTCATTATAAGAAATATCATTGTTATGAAAATCCCTTATCTGAAATAGCAATTTTCTTTATAGGTTCGTCCTGCTACTTCCATCACTCAAACACTTGGTAATAATCAGCGATCGACAGTCCTGCTTTTTCTTCAGCTGTCCTATCTTGCACGATTTTGCCATCTTTCATGACGATGAGACGATTTCCGTATTTGAGGGCGTCTTCCATGCGATGGGTAATCATGAGGGCGGTTAACTTATCCTTTTGGATAAAGGCTTCTGTCAAGTTCATGAGGGACACGCTAGTTTTGGGATCTAAGGCCGCCGTATGCTCATCCAATAGTAACAAGTTGGGACGTTTAATGGTAGCCATTAGTAAACTAAGTGCCTGACGTTGGCCGCCCGACAAAAAACCGGTTGGCGTTTCCAAATGGTTTTCAATGCCATTGCCAATTTTGCTAATCAGTTCTTGAAATTCATCCTTAAACTGATGGATACGTCGAGGTACTAATCCACGTTTTTCACCACGGTATTTGGCTACTAAAAGGTTTTCAGCCACGGTCATACGAGGTGCTGTTCCCATTTTGGGATCTTGGAAAACGCGTGCAAGATACTTGGCGCGCCTCTCAGCTGTCAAGTGAGTCACGTCCTCACCCATAATGAAAATCTTACCGCTGGTTAACATTAGTGTCCCTGCTATCACATTAAAAAGGGTGGATTTCCCAGCACCATTTCCCCCCAAAATGGTAATAAAATCATGTTCGTAGATGGTCAAATCCACCTCATCTAAAATTGTCTTGTAATCATTGGAACCGTTGTGGACCTGAACTGTTGCTTTTTGTAATTCAACTATTTTTGTCATCGCGTTACTTTAGCCCCCTTAAATACTTTGTTTTTTAAGACTGGCACCATTAAGCAGATAGAAAGGACAATGGCACTGAAGAGTTTAAGGTAATTGGTATTAAAGCCAAGTGCTATCACCGCTGTTATCAAGAATTGATAGAAAATAGCCCCAATAACAATCGTCACCAAACGTTCCAAGAAGGTCAAGTCGCTAGCGTAGACGACCTCACCGATAATGATACTCGCTAGACCGATAACGATAATACCAATTCCTTTGGAAACATCAGCGTAACCATCTTGTTGACTGATTAGCGCTCCTGATAGGGCAATAATTCCATTAGAAACAACCAAGCCCATGACCTCCATGCGGTCCGTGTTAATACCAAAACTCTTCGCCATATCACGATTATCTCCAGTCGCAATATAGGCTTGCCCCAAACGAGTATTGAGGGAAACGATAAGAAAAGCAATGACAGCAACGACAGCTACAAGACCAAGCACCAAGAGATTATAATTAGTGCCAAATGGCAGTAAGTCCTGGACAGGCTTGATATCGAGAAGACCAAGATTGGCACGACCCATAATCATAAGCATGACTGAGTTGATGGAGGTCATGACCAATATTCCCGCTAAGATTGTCGGAATACCCCCCTTCGTATAGAGGAGCCCTGTTACTAAGCCAGCCAAACAACCAGCCAAAATAGCAACTAGTGTTGCCAAAAGCGGATGCCATCCCATATTGAGCAGGGTGACAGCCACTGCACCGCCCAAAGGAAACGACCCTTCTGTGGTTAAATCGGGAAAATCTAGGATTCGAAAGGTCAGGTAAATTCCCAAACCAAGAATTCCATATAAAAGACCCTGTGAAATTGATGAAATAATCATTGCGTTATCCTTCTATATTCTTTTTAGTAATCACTGTCTACTTATCACCTTTAACAGAAATCTCTGCCACATCCATAATCTCTTTTGGAATAGTGATACCAAGCTCTTTAGCCACCTTCAAGTTGAGCGTAGGTGTTCCAGTATTGATAACATTAACTGGGGTATCTTTGACGGCTTTACCATCAAGTAACTGAGCAACCATTTTCCCTGTTTCAACGCCTAAATCAAATTGATTTTGCCCTACAGCTGCAAAACCACCATTTTTAACCATACTATCATCGACAACGTAAACAGGTAATTTTACTTTAGTAGCAGACGCTGCGACCGTTTTCATCGCACTAGCAATAGTATTATCTTGCGGGATAAAAATGGCATCTACTTTTCCTGTCATGACAGACATGGTTGCAGTGATTTCATTGGTTGATGGCACAGCATAGGTTTTTACTGTTAATCCTTTTTCTTTAGCCAATGTTTCAAATTGATCTACTTGACTTTGTGAATTATCTTCACTGCTGGCATAGAGAACACCAATTGTTTTAGCCTTAGGTGTTAATTGAGTGATTAAATCAACCTCTTGAGCCACTGGTACTTGATTCGATACTCCTGTGACATTGGCTGATGGGTGTTTTAAATCAGAAACAAGTTTAGCACCAACCGGATCAGAAATAGCTCCCATGACAACTGGTATCTCCTTCGTGGCATTAGCCAAGCCTTGAGCAGCCGGCGTGGCAACCCCAACAAGCACATCGTTTCCGTTTGCCACAAGCTGTTTACTCATGGTTTGGATTTTTGATTGGTCTGCTTCAGCATTGACATGATCAATCACCACTTTGTCCTTATCATAACCTGACTCTTCGAGACCTTTCGAAATGCCTGCGCTGATGGCATCTAGAGCATCGTGGGTCACAAATTGCAAAATACCAACTTTTACTTTTTCTTTTTTATCCTGTTCCGAATGAGCAGTGCTTTGACCCAAATGATAAAAGATGGAACCAAGGACCATCAATACCAAAACTGTTAATGTTCCAATAACTGCTTTATTTTTCATACGATTTCCCCTCTTTACTCGTCCTGATCATTTTTTCCAAAAAGAAAAGCACCTAGCCTGAAACTACGCGCCCTGTTCTTGTCATAATCACTGATAGAGCTGCGCATAGATACCATCCTTTTTGAAGTACATCAAAAGTCGTATCTATGCTAAACCACACAAACACAACTTTTATCTACGCCAGCTTTGCCAAAGTGTGATTTGTGTTGTCATATCAGTACTTCCTTCCATCTATTTTGTATCATTATACTATAAATGCTGACAATTGCAATCGGTTTTTCAAAAAATCCTTAAAAACTTATCTACCTCTGACTTGTGGTATAATAAACTGATACATTGAAACGGTAGTAAAACTAGTGACTATTTAATAATACACTGATATTAGGAGATTGATAACCATGTCTTTCGACGGCTTTTTTTTACATCACTTAACTAAAGAATTACAAGAATCTATTTTATATGGACGTATCCAAAAGGTTAACCAGCCTTTTGAACGTGAATTAGTCCTAAGCATTCGCAACAATCGTCAAAACTACAAGTTACTTTTGTCTGCCCATCCTGTTTTCGGACGCATTCAAACAACAAAGGCAGATTTTCAAAATCCACAAACCCCAAACACCTATACCATGATTATGCGTAAATATTTGCAAGGGGCTGTCATTGAATCGGTCAATCAAATTGAAAACGATCGGATTTTAGAAATCACTGTTTCTAATAAAAATGAAATCGGCGATCACGTTAAAGTAACTCTGGTCATCGAAATCATGGGCAAACACAGTAACATCATCTTGATTGATAAAAATGAAGGCAAAATCATCGAGTCCATCAAACACGTTGGCTTCTCGCAAAACTCTTATCGAACCATTTTACCAGGGTCAAGCTACATTGCTCCTCCAAAGACAGATGCCTTGAATCCTTTCACAGTTGAAGATGCCAAGTTATTTGAAATTCTTCAAACCACTGACTTATCAGTTAAAAACTTGCAGCAAGCCTTTCAAGGCTTAGGACGTGATACGGCTAAAGAATTATCCAAAAAACTCTCCACTGCTGACCAGAAACTCAAAGCCTTCCGCACCTTTTTTGCTCAAGAATGTCAGCCAAGTTTAACTGAAAAGTCATTCTCAGCGGTCGCTTTTTCCAATTCGAGCCAATTTTTTGATAGCTTATCAGAATTGATGGACCACTTTTACCAAGAAAAGGCGGAACAAGATCGTATCAGCCAGCAAGCTAGCGATTTGATCCACCGCGTGCAAAATGAATTGGAAAAAAATCGTAAAAAACTAGTCAAACAAGAAGCTGAATTAGCAGCGACCGAATCTGCGGAAGACTTCCGCCAAAAAGGAGAGCTGTTAACTACTTATATGGCCATGGTTCCTAATGATAAAGATTCGGTGACTCTAGATAATTATTACACTGGTGAGCCCATTACCATTCCTTTAGACCTTACTCTAAGTCCCAATCAAAATGCTCAACGATATTTTAAAAAATATCAAAAACTCAAAGAGGCTGTTAAACACCTCAAAGGCTTAATTGAAGAGACCAAACAAAGTATTGCTTATTTTGAAAGTGTCGATGTCAATCTTTCTCAAGCAACTATGGATGACATTGGTGATATTCGTGAAGAGCTTATTGAGTCTGGCTTTATGAAGCGTCGTTCCACTGATAAACGTCATAAGCGGAAAAAACCAGAACAATACCTGGCTTCCGATGGACAAACCATCATCATGGTTGGGCGAAACAATCTTCAGAATGAGGAATTGACCTTTAAAATAGCTAAAAAAGGGGAACTGTGGTTCCACGCCAAGGACATTCCAGGTAGTCACGTTTTAATTAAGGATAACCTTGAACCAAGCGATGACGTCAAAACAGATGCTGCTGAGTTAGCCGCTTATTATTCTAAAGCTCGCTTGTCTAATTTGGTACAGGTAGACATGATTGAGGTCAAAAAATTGCATAAACCAACAGCTGCCAAACCAGGCTTTGTAACCTATACCGGACAAAAAACACTTAGGGTAACCCCGACTGAAGAAAAAATTCAAAGCATGAAAATGCCGAGAAAATAAAGACAAAGAAGCTGATATAGACTGATATGCTCCCCTTGTAGTGGATAGTGAACAAGCAAAAATCTCACTAAAAGAAAGCTACTAGGGGACTTTTCATATGTCAAAAAAGTCTGAAATCAGTAGAGGAAAAGTAGATAATTGTAGCATTCTATCTAGAACATAAGCAATCAGTGGGACGACGGAGTCAAGCCCATGCTATCAGTGACACAACATCAGATAACACGCTCAATGTCCCGTATTGGTAAGTACAGATTGAGAGCTTCTTTGGTCGCTTTAAAACGAAGTGTTGTGAGTTTACAGTCAAATGAAGGAACTTTGATACTTCATTACTTTCGACTCGCCCTACTCATACTCAATAAAAATCAAAAGTAGACTAGGCGACACAGATAGCAGATAGAGCTGAAGTCCATCATATCAAGTCAACAAGGTCTGCTTTTGATTGTCGAAGATATTGCAAGAACTTTGAAGTGCTAGTGATACCTATATCTATTGTTACAATAACCAGTATTGTCAAGAAAAGCGCAACTGCCTCGTTCCTCATTTCAAGAGGAACAAGGCAGTTTCTTTTGTTATTTCATTGTCTACTTGACAGAGGCAGTTCAAAGTCTTTAGTTTCTTTACTTTTATTGAATTAATTTCAGATAGATGATAGAAGACTGTTATTCAATGATGCTATTAACTTTTACAGTTCCAAGGCATGACATAAAATTTTCCCACTTTGTTTTCCAATTCCATGTCCCTTTGTCACTTTTAACGTCATAGAAATCAAACGTCATCAGAAATCACTTCAAGTTACCGATTGGGTTCTAATCTGTTTTTTCTTATTCTGCTGCTGTAATATCTGATTTCATTTGGTCTAAATTGAAATTAGATTTGAGGTATTTTTCATCAGTAACGGGGAAACGCTGATCCAGTTGAGCAATATCCCCAATTTCGATGTGACCATTTATCATGACATAATCCATAATGTGGCCCCCAAAACTATGATCATCTGATAGGAAATGCAAATGATAACCTGCTACTCCGATGCCATGAAAAAGTTCTGGTGTCCAGATGCCAACGATTGTTCCACTAACATTTTCTGCAGTGTGTTCAGGCTGATTTGCAGCTACTTTGACAAAGGATTCTCCAGTTTTGGCAGTTGGAATCATGCGTACGTGCATCTTTTTAAAATTTCCGTGCATTTTAAAGGATTTAAAAAGATTTTGCCCTTCAAAATAAGTTTCAATTTTAGCGTGTAACTCTCTATCCGAAATCACTTGATCCTGCTCAAAAGAATGAGCAACTTTATGAGGGACAACTGCTGCATAGGGGACTGTCATATCAGAAGAAACTTCCAAAACTTCAAGCTGACCATCTGTCGATTTAGCCTGATAGGCCTTGCCATCAAGAACAATCAGCTCCCCATCAATCTGATCAAGTGTTCCAATTCCAATATCACCATGTTCTAGAAGCTCACTGATAGTCAGTGTGCCATCATAAAGTCCTGTCATCAAAGCACCTAAGGTACCATATTGAAATAGTTTGGTTACTTGTGTCATAAGTTACTCCTTAATAAAATTCGTCAGGAAGGATGGTCTCACCAAGTTTGATGTTATCTTTATAATCCACTGGCACATCAATCATAACTGGACCATTAACGGCTTCAGCAAGAGCTTTTTCCAAAATAGTTGAAAATTCTTCCTTGCTAGTTGCGCGGTAGCCTTTCGCACCGAAACTTTCAGCGTATTTGACATAGTCAACCGGTCCAAATGCTACACCTGAAGAACGACCGTATTTCATTTCTTCTTGGAATTCTACCATGTTATACTTGCCGTCATTCCAGATGATATGAACGATTGGCAATTTAAGACGAACTGCTGTTTCCAGCTCTTGTCCTGAGAAGAGGAAGCCACCATCACCAGATACAGAAACAACTTTTGTATTTGGACGAATTAAGGCTGCAGAGATTGCCCAAGGAAGTGCTACACCAAGGGTTTGCATACCATTTGAGAAAAGAAGATGACGAGCTTCGTATGATTTGAAGTAGCGTGCCATCCAAATGTAGTGACTACCAACATCAACTGTAACAGTCATATCATCGGTCACTTGATCTTGCAAACGATCAATCAAATCAAGCGGGTGCAAGCGACCTTCTTGAGTTTGGCTACGGTCAAATTTAACATCTTTATTGGTAATATCCCGCAGAGATACCAAATACTCACGAGAGCCTTCTGGTAATTGGTAACCTTTAATGGCAGGCAAGAGCAAATCAAGTGTGCCAGAGATGTCACCGATCAGTTCACGTTCGGGTTGGAAGTAAGTATCGATTTCCGCTTGATCCACATCGATAACCACAATCCGTGCTGAAATTTCCGCATTCCAGTTACGTGCTTCGTATTCAATTGGGTCATAACCAATAGCAATAACAAGGTCAGACTTTTTAAGCAACATGTCACCCGGTTGATTCCGAAAAAGACCGACGCGTCCGAAGAATGTTTCATCTTCAAGTTCACGTGAGACAATTCCTGCACCTTGGAAGGTTTCTACAACTGGGAGATTAGTAGACTCTAAGAGCCGACGAATACTTGCTGTTACTTTAGCTGAGGAGGCTCCGTTACCTAGTAGCAATACTGGTAATACAGCATTCTTGATAGCTTGCGCCAAGTAGTTGATATCTTCAACGGATGCAGATCCTAATTTAGGTTCTGTTAATGGTTTAATAGCCTTAACAGAAACCTTGCTATCTGTAACGTCTTGAGGAATTGAGATGAAGCTAGCTCCTGGTTTACCTTCTTTTGCTAAACGATAAGCATTGGCAATGGTTTCAGAAAGCGTATCTGGATCATGAACTTCGGCTGAATACTTGGTGATTGGTTCAAGCATGGCCACATTATTCATTGATTGGTGAGCACGTTTGAGAAGATCACCACGCTTAACCTGACCACCAAGGGCTAAAACAGCATCTCCTTCATCAGTTGCCGTAACAAGTCCTGTTGCTAAATTAGAGACACCTGGTCCACTTGTTACTAAGACAACTCCTGGTTCACCAGTAATACGGCCAACCGCTTGCGCCATAAAAGCAGCATTTTGTTCGTGACGAGCTACGATTAATTCTGGACCTTTATCCTCAAGCGTGTCAAAAACGCGGTCGATTTTAGCTCCTGGAATACCAAATACATAATCAACCTTGTGGTTAATCAAACTATCTACCACTAAATCAGCACCAAAAGCTTGTTTTTCTTCAGTCATGACTTTTTTCTCCAATCTTTTTTATCGCTTTTATTATAGCACTTTTTAGAAAAGTTTGTGAAATTTTCATTTGTGAAATCATTATTTTAATAAAAAAAGAATTTGAGTGCTCTCAAATCCTTTAAAAGTCTAATTCTTCTAAGAAATTTTGCATGTTTAAGTCATCTGGCACCAAGGTTAAGTAAGCTTTGGCTGTTTCTTCTGCCTTTTTAAGTTGACCGAATTCTCTTAAGATATAAGCATAATCATAGAGAAAGTCTGGATTTTGGTTGAGGTCTTTGGCAAGGTCTTGGTAAATCGCAAAAGCTTCTTCCTCTTGATCCAGAGCTTTGTATGCCTTCGCAATATTCCATTTAGCTAAAAGATTATCAATATCTTCTTCTGCCATGCTTACAACTTCCTCATAACGTTCTTCTTCTAAATAAAGATTCGTTAAACGCAGAACGACTTCTTCCATATCTTCTGCCAATTCTTTAGCGGATAAGAGATAGGATTCGGATAATTTAGCTTCGTGATTTTCATAGGCTAATTGTGAAGCAAGCAACAAGAGCTGACTGTCATATTCATTTTTGGATAGGCCCTGTTGGCTTAATGTTAATGCTTCTTCTATCCTGTGTTCTTCATGAAGAGACTGGGCATAATAGTACTCGTACCCGGCGAAATCAGGATTCATGGTATCCAATTGTTTAAAGTAAAGGTTGGCTCTTTGATATTCCTCTTGTTCAAACAAAAGAGTTGCCAATTCAAAAACGGTCATATCGTCATAATCAATCTCAACGGCTTTTTCTAGAAACTCAATGGCAGATTCAAATTTTCCCATGTCCGCATAGGCACGCCCAATGCGCTCATAGGTAGAAATACCTGTTTCCTCTAAAATGTCGCGGTTATCAAGAGTGGCATAGTTGGTGATGGCTTCTTTAAAATCACCAACTTCCATCTGCATTTCGGCCAATCCGAAACGAATTAAGGGATGATCTGATAAAGAGAGAGCTTGTTCTAACTTGTCTCTTGCCACATCTGCTAGACCTTCCATTTGATAAAGGTCTGCCATAATAATCAAGGCATTGACGTAATCTTCAGACTCTGAATCGATTGCATCCAAATAGAGAAAGGCTTCTTCAATATCTCCATCTTCCGCAACAATTTGGGCCAAATTAAGATTAACCTCTGGATATCGCTCTCGTAATTGATCATAAATCCGTTTCGCCTGTGGGAGAAATCCAATACTCTCTAAGTAAGCTCCTAACTCCAGCAAGATTTGCTCATCATCTTCTCTTAGCGCACGCTCAAAATACTTATCTGCATGTTGTAGGTCCTGACTTTGAATGGACGCCACCATTTTTTCACTATTCCACATCTTCAGCATTCTCCTCTAAAAAATCAGACTTGTACAGACCACTAACCACTTTATACCATTCAAATACTTCAATAGCCACCACTTTGACTGAAGCATAGATGGGAATGGCCAAGAAAACACCCAAAACGCCAAACAAGGTACCTGCTGTTAACAGGACAAATAAAATCGTAATCGGATGGATTTGCAATTTACTACCAATCACTAACGGAGTGACAAGGCGCCCCTCAATCGTTTGTTCAATGGTAAAGACAATAATACACTTGACCACCATGGCGGGGCCAGCTACGAAGGCTAATATAAAAACTGGAATCATGGCTACAAAACTTCCTAAATAAGGAATAAGGTTTAAGAAACCAGCGATAATACCTAATGTCACGCCAAAATTAAGTCCGATAACACTGAACATAACGGAAAAAAGCATCGCTACGACAATGGAAACCAGTACTTGTCCTTGAACGTAACTTGATAATTGCTGGTTGACTTTTGTCATAACACGGCGTGTTGGTACCCGTAACTTTGGAGGTAAAAATTGGGACACATAATACTTCAAACGATCACCATCTCTTAGTAAATAAAAGAGAATAAAAGGCGAAATCATAATGGCCACAGCTACTCGAGCCACGGTAGAGGCAAAATCACCTGCCCATGTGACTGCTGACTTGGACAAAGATTGCGCATAATTGATGGCACTATCAGAAAAATTATTGATTATTTTTTGTAATTCAATATTGTAATGACTTAATTGACGATCAGTTAGAAGATTAGTCATCTGTCTTTCGATATCTTCTATATAACCAGGTAAATTATTCGCAAAGTTAGTCAATTGGGTTTCAATAGATGGCACCAAAACTGCTACGCCCCAAATTAAAAGCGCAATAACGATAACAAAAACAAGAGCAATAGCTAGCGTTCGCTTCAGATGCAGCTTATACTCAAAAAAGTCTACAAAAGGCTTTAATAGATAATACAGTAATGCGGAAATAATAATAGGTAACATGATAACTGTTAAAAAAGCAACGACCGGCTCAAATAAATGCGCTATCTTAGTGAAGACAAACACATTTAAAAACAGTAAGAGGCTAATCAACAGAACCATGGTTCCCTTATTGTTTAAGAACCATTTAAAAAACCAACTTAGGCTCATTTTTTTCTCTTCAGATTGATTCATATTACCTCCTTTAGTTTGTTTTGCCATAAAAGGTTACATCTTGGTCAATCAGAACATTATTCTCATAGGTGAACTTTGCTGAGAAAAAAGGAACATCTTCTAGAATCCATTTGAACATGAGATAATCTCCTTCCCATGTTGGCTTGTCTAGAACTTTATCGTAAGGCACCCACTCCAAGGTCCCCTCTCTTGACTCTTCATCTGAGATCAGCTGTCCTTCAAAATCTGTGATTTTATAAACGTAGGTATACCAATCATGACCTGGTGTAAAGTTTGGAAAGGTAATCATTCCACGAAAATCCATTTCCTTAACGGTTAAATGGGTTTCTTCTAAAATTTCACGAATAGCACATTCTTCAGGAGATTCTCCAGCTTCTAATTTTCCTCCCACAGAAATCCACTTGCCTTCGTGAACGTCATTTTCTTTTTTATTCCGGTGCATGAGCAAGAGCTCTTGACCGTTATCAATGTAGCAAATAGTTGCCAGCTTAGTCATTTAACCACCTCTTTCACTTATCTAACTATTATAACAAGTTATCTTCTAAAATGTGCTATAATTTCTTCAAGAACTAAAAAATCACAGAGGACATTTCTCATATGCTCCATACACTCTATTTTGGAACTTATACCAAACGACTTTCATGTCCCTGAATGTGTGAGTCTCTTATTCAAATAATTGCTAAATCCACTATAAAGTGGTTTAATGAACATAGAAAAGAGGTATTTATTTATGAAACCACAAGAATTATTTGACCAAGTAAAAGAAATGATTGCCAAAAAAGATTTTTCAGAAGCTAAAAACTTTATCGAGGATCATAAAGACGATTTAGGACAATATTTCGATAAAGCCAAAGCATTAGTTGAAAACTCTGACGCCGTTAGTGGCGTCGTTGACAAAGTGAAAAATATCTTTGGAAAATAAAAAAGGTTGGAGCAATGAATGATTCCTAGAGGTAGATTTATACCTAACCTTAGAGAGTCGTTCAAAGCGTCCCTCCTCTTTTTTATAACTGCCATTATCTTCTAGATAAGGTTATTCATCAGTTATGATTCCAGACATCCGTTACAAAACGAAGCTCCGTCAAGGTTCTTCCATTGTAAACATCATAGCTTAAACGCTGAAACATGCATCACTTATTTTCTATAACATCTTTCGATGAGGAATCTCTTGCCAAAAGGAAGGTCTAGAGGTGTATTTGTCGTGGGCTAAAAACATCAGGAGAGATGCAAATAGCAAAACGTTCCAGAGTCAGCTTGACTTTGGAACGTTTTTAATATACTCCGTTATGCATCGCTTACTTTTCATTATAAGTCATATCGTTTTCGCACTAAAAAAAAAACTCTATAATCCCTGCGGTATTTTACCCACCACAGAAATTAGAGAGCCTTAGTTTTTTGCATTTATTTTAACACTTTTTGTGTTGCAGCATATTTAGCTTCAACGGCTTCTTTTTCTGCTTTCCACCAATCTTGGTTGTCAGTATACCATTTAATCGTATCTTCCAAACCTTCTGTGAAGTTTGTAAATTGTGGTTCCCAACCAAGTTCTTCACGGAGCTTGCTAGAATCAATAGCATAGCGCAAATCATGTCCAGCACGATCCGTTACGTGATCATAGGCATCTTTAGGTTGCCCCATCTTTTCAAGAATCAATTCAAGAACTTCTTTGTTGTTCTTTTCACCATCGGCACCAATCAGGTAAGTTTCGCCTATGCGCCCCTTAGTTAAGATAGCCCACACACCTGTTGAATGGTCATTGGTATGAATCCAGTCACGGACATTCTTACCTTCACCGTATAGTTTTGGTTTAATTCCCGCTAAAATATTCGTGATTTGACGAGGAATAAACTTTTCAATGTGTTGATAGGGACCGTAATTGTTTGAACAGTTAGAAATCGTTGCTTTGACACCAAATGAACGAACCCAAGCTTTAACAATCAAGTCCGATGCAGCCTTAGTTGAGGAGTAAGGCGATGACGGATTGTAGTTGGTCTCAGCAGTGAATTTCTCACCTGGTCCCTCACCATGACCTGGCAAGTCCTCACGAAGCGGAAGGTCACCATAGACCTCATCTGTTGAGACATGATGGAAACGAATATCGTATTTACGAGCCGCCTCTAAAAGCGTATAAGTTCCGATAAAGTTAGTATGAACAAAAGGACTTGGATCATTCAATGAGTTGTCATTGTGGCTTTCAGCCGCATAGTGAACAATGGCATCTGCTTTGGCTGCCAACTTATCTACTAATTCACTATCAGCAATGTCTCCAACCACTAGCTCAACACGATCCCCAAGAATTTCAACTAGGTTATCACGATTTCCAGCATAGGTTAGCTTATCCAAGACTGTCACATGGACATCTGGATGATTGTTATAAACATAATGCACAAAATTTGAGCCGATAAAACCAGCTCCTCCTGTGACGATGATATTCTTAAATTCAGACATGATTTCTCCGATAAATGTTATTTTGTTATTACCAAGATAGGCTTATTTGTTTAAAATTTCTTTCAAATAAGCAATTTTAGCAAAGTCTTTTTGATTATTCTTATCATTACGATAACTGTCTTTAGAAGATGCTTGGTAGATTTTTAAGTATTGCTCCAGAGTGGGTAAATAGTAGCGGACATCGCCATCTCTCAGCTCTTCCAAGTCTTCTAATGGAACACCTGCAAAAGCTGGAAGCGAATGAAGACCACCAAATTCTACCGAACAACCTTCTTTTTGGAATTCATGTTCGTGGCGATCTACTAAGATATAGCCTAGTTGTCCCATCATCGCAATCAACTCATCTGCCCGATAAATCCGTTCTTCATCGGGTACTTCCCAGCCTCTAGGGTCACTGGGGACATGAATATCCAAATCACGAGCTGCCCAACTTCTACCTGTTCGCTGCTCTAGACCAACCGATCCCATTAAAAGTGGGATGATTCCTAATTCATTTAAAGACTTTGCAATCTCTAAAAAGCGACTATACATCTTACAATTCTTCCTTGGTCAATGGTTTGACATCCTTTAGCATTGGATGGTTTTTATCGGCTTCAGATACTTCTGCCGCTTCAAGATTTTCCCATTTTATCCCTAAGCTTGGATCTGCATAGTTAACAAAGGCGTATTTTGGTTTTAATTCCAAGGCCCAGTAGTCATTTACCAAATAACTATAGGCTACTTTATCAGATAGGACTTGGAAACCGTTTGCCACACCGCGAGGAACAAAAATGCCCTTGCTAGCATCAATTTCTGTTTGGTAGACATTTCCAAAAGTCTCACCCTCACGCAAATCAACCCAAGATCCAAGCACTTTTCCGTCATCTGCAACCGAAATATACTTGTCCCAAGGCTCTGCATGAAGTCCACGCAAGACATGCTTACGAGAAAAGCTGACGTTATTTTGGAGTTTTCCTTCCGCAAAGAAAGCCTCTGGAAATCCTAAGGGTAGCATTTTCTCTTTTTGAAAATTCTCCTTAAACCAGCCACGATTGTCACCATGAACAGGGATGTCAAATTCTAACATACCAGGAATAGCATCAATCTTTCTAGCTGATAAGGTCTTACCAAAAAAATTCTCTGTCATTATGCCTCTCCAATCAGACGGAGCAAGTATTGTCCGTATTCATTTTTCTTCAATGATTGAGCAAGTTCATAGACTTGTTCCTTACTGATATAGCCCATACGATAGGCGATTTCTTCAAGATTTGCTACTTGAACATTTTGCAGCCGCTGAACGGTTTCAATATACTGACTTGCTTCAAGGAGTGACTCATGTGTACCAGTATCCAACCATGCGAAGCCACGGCCCATCAACTCAACTGATAAGTCCCCACGATCAAGGTAAGCTTTATTAACATCAGTAATTTCTAATTCACCACGAGGTGAGGGTTTGATATTTTTAGCGATTTCAATCACATCGTTGTCATAGAAGTAAAGTCCTGTAACCGCAAAGTTTGACTTTGGCTCCTCAGGTTTTTCTTCGATAGAAACAGCATTCATATCATCATCAAACTCAACAACTCCAAAACGTTCTGGGTCTTTAACTTGGTAACCAAATACGGTTGCCCCTGATTTTTTGGCGGCAGCCCGTTGAAGCATTTTGGTTAAACCATTTCCGTGATAGATATTGTCTCCCAATACTAAGGCAACATTGTCATCACCGATAAATTCTTCTCCAATGATAAAGGCTTGGGCCAAGCCATCTGGACTTGGTTGTTCAGCATATTCTAAACGAATTCCTAACTCTGAACCATCGCCTAAAAGCTCACGAAAACGTGGCAAATCTTGCGGAGTTGAAATCACCAAAATATCTTTAATCCCAGCCAACATCAAGGTTGATAAGGGATAAAAAATCATTGGCTTGTCATAAATGGGCATGAGCTGTTTTGAAGCAGCACGCGTTAAAGGATACAAACGTGTTCCTGAACCGCCGGCAAGAATAATACCTTTCATATTGAAGGACTCCTTTTTTATTAGGAAATTTCTTTTCCTTTAATTAGTAATCGCTTTATTTTACCATATTTTGATGTTAGTTGTCAGCTTTAACAGGATAGTCAATATAGTTAGAGGCTTTGTAATCGTCTGCCTGCAACCAAAACTCTTGATTTTTCAGCATAGCGACAAGCTCTCTGGCAATTAGAGGACCTGTGGTTAAACCAGATGAACCTAATCCACTGGCGACATAAACCCCTTCTAAATCAGGGACTTGACCATAAAAAGGTGAAAAATCACTGGTATAAGCTCTGATACCGATACGGTCACTTTTAGACACAGCCTCATCCACCTTAGGGAAGAAGAAGCGAGCTTCTGCTTCTAAGCGATCCAGCACCTCTTCATCCACCGTTAAATCGAAGCCCTTATCATTCTCATGACTGGCACCAACAGAAACCTTACCATTAACAAATGGAATCACATCCAGTTCCCCTTCGGGCATAAAGACAGGAAGGTTTTCCGTTTGATAATTTTCAAACTGGTAATCTAATAACTGACCTTTTTGAGGACGCACATCAACTTCGTAGCCAAGTGGTTCCAATAGTTTCCCTAACCAGGCTCCCGTAGCAAGAATGACTCTATCAAACAGCTGATTATCAATTTCATAGCCATCGGCTACCTTTGTCAAGGTAACTTCTTTACGTATAACTGGGCAGGCTGAGGCTTGTAATAGTGTTTGTGTCAAAGCCGCACCGTCCAATCGAGCCGCACCTGAAGCATAAAGCATTTGACCTTTAGTCTGTAAATCTGGAAAGGCTGCTTTAACATCTTTTTCTGAAAGAATAGTCAACTCACCAATTAACGGTGATTCCTCGATACGACTATGCGCCAGTTCATATAAATCTTGGAAATGTTCAGGTGTCTTTTTGTGAAGTAAAATACCAACTCGCTTATAAAAGGAGGTATCAAACCCATCCTTTTCTAAATCAGAAACCATTTGCGGGTAAAAATCAGCTCCTAAGCGAGCCATTTTATACCAGGCCTTATTACGACGACGTGAAAACCATGGGCTAATAATCCCTGCGGCAGCCTTTGTCGCTTGACCCAGACCATGATCAAAGACAGTAAGTTCGATATCCTCTTCTTTTGATAAATAGTAGGTAGCAGTTGCCCCCACTATGCCTGCACCAATAATAGCAACTTTCATTTTTGTCCTTTCTAAGTAACTCAACCCAGAGCCACATCCATAACCATCATAATCACAAAGCCCATCATTAAGCCGAGAGTAGCAATGTCAGTGTTGCCATTGGTTTGTGATTCTGGAATCAACTCTTCTACGACAACAAAAATCATCGCCCCTGCCGCAAAAGATAAAGCATAAGGCAAAATGGGCATCATGGCAAGAACCAGTGCTGCACCAAGAACAGCACCAATTGGTTCTACGATGGCTGACATAGAGCCTAAAAAAAAGGCACTTTTCCGACTTTTACCATCTGCCCGAATTGGGATAGATAGAGCAGCCCCTTCTGGAATATTTTGCAAGCCAATCCCAACAGCTAGGCTGATGGCACCAACTAAAGCCGGAATGGTAAAATTACCTTGTCCCAAGGCGCCAAAAGTAACACCAACAGCTAAACCTTCTGGAATATTGTGTATGGTGATCGCTAAAAATAAGAGCGCTGTTTTGGATAATTTTTTTTCGGGCTGTAAGCCTTCTACATCTTCCATCTCTTTATCCAGATGCAAATGAGGTACCAAAGCATCAATTAAGCGGATAAAATAGCCTCCTAAGAGAAAACCTACCGCCGCGGGAACAAAGGACCACTTACCGTAGGAACTTTCAGCATAGGAAATGGAGGGCTCTAAAAGCGACCAAAAAGAAGCCGCAATCATAACCCCTGCTGCAAATCCCATCATCACATCTAAGAGTTTGCGACTGATACGTTTGAAGAAAAAAACGATGGCTGACCCCACAATAGTACAAAACCAAGTAAATAGACCAGCTAGTAGAGCCAGAAAAACGACATTTTGCGATGACATCCATTCAATCATAAGCCACCTCTACAAATGCGAGAAGGGATTGGTTGATGACTGACTTTCAAGCACTTCTACATCCCAGTTTTCTTCCTGTTTCCACTGATTAAGGCGTTTCGCTATTTCAGAAATAAAAAGCACTTCAATGTGGTGACCTGGGTCAATCGCATAGAGCCCATCTGTCAGCATTTCTTGCGCCGTATGATAATATATATCACCAGTCACATACACATCTGCTCCTTTAGACAAAGCTTCTTGATAAAAAGATTGTCCTGAGCCACCACAAATAGCGACTTTTGAAATCCTTGGATTTTGATGATCATAACGCACCAAGCGAACACTATCTAATCCAAAACTATTCTTGATTCTTTCAGCAAAATCCTCCAAAGATTGCTCAGATATATCACCAATCCTACCAATCCCTACTGAATCCTCGGTTAATAGCAGAGGTTCCGTATTTTCAATTCCTAAAAGCTGACAAAACCAATCATTCAAGCCATCTGGGACAATATCGATATTAGTATGACTCACATAGACGGCAATATCATGTTTTACCAAATCCAAAAGGATATCGCGTTGAGGAGATGAAACCAGGTCTTTGAGCCCTTTAAAAATAGGCGCGTGTTTGGTGATAATCAAATCAACCTCTTTGGCAATAGCTTCTGCCACTGTATTTTCACGCACATCAAGAGTCACCATAACCTTCTTGATTTCCCTATCCAAACTGCCTATTTGAAGCCCAACCACATCACCTTCCATTGAAAGTTTAGGTGAACAATAAATATCGTATCGATCTACTAATGTTTTAGCCAGCATTTTCAATGACCTCCTTAATCTCCGTCATTTTAGTGATGAGAATATCGCGCTCTACCTTTTTATCTTCTGGTACAGAAGAATGAGCATAAGCTAACTTATCCCATTCTCTTTGCCACTTTTGCTTAAAAATGGTTGTTTTTTCTTTTAACAGATGTGGTCCAAATCTTAATTCACGACTATTCAAAGCCATACTACCATGCTCTGCCACTATAATTTCATAGTATTTTTTATTTTCCGTCATGATGATTTCAGAGACAATTTGAAAATTATTTTCCTGTAACCAATGTCGTAAATCATCTTCGCGGTTGTTTGGTTGTAAAATTAAGCGCTCAATGGCACCAAGTTTTTCCTTACCTGCTTCTAAAATATCTGAAATCAGACGTCCTCCCATGCCACAGATAGTAATCGCTGTGACGTGATCTCTTGGATCAAACGCAGCTAAGCCATTGGCCAAGCGGACCTCAATCTTGTCTGGCAAGTTCGATGACTGCACATTTTTGACAGCTGATTGATAAGGACCTTCTACCACCTCACCAGCAATAGCACGCTTAATGACGTTTTGTTCTAATAAAGCTATGGGGAGATAGGCATGATCACTACCGACATCCAGTAAAACAGCGTCTTTAGGGACAAACTTGGCTACTTCTGCTAGTCGTTTTGATAGTTGTATTTCCATTTGTTACATCGTCCCTCTTTCATTCTAACAATACTTCCATTATACCAAAAAACCACCCAAACGTGGGTGGAGAATTGAGAGAATAACAGGCTTTCTAATCACGTTTTTAGTTTAAAGTAAGTCTTTCCATGTGCCATTGTTATTAGAATATATAACAGAACGATGAAAGGTGTTCTAAATAAGGCGAGGGGAGTTCCAAAAAGAAAATGAACCCAGAACAAGCAACCTGAAAGTTCCCATAAACCAGAAGTGAGATACCATGATTTAGGATCAAAAAGAGAATAATAACTTCCTTTTTAAAAATTTTACACTAGCACCAAGCTCAACGCACAAATAAAACAACTAGGAATAACAGATGATGCAGCAATCTCTTTCTCATATCAGAAATAGAGATGGAATCTGAAAAAATCTCAGTTGATATAGTAAAAAAGATCAAGATATTTACCTAATCTTTTCAGTTACTATTAATTCTCATTCCCCCAAATACTCATGGCATTAAGGAAATCATCTGACACAGTGACTTTGTTGGGATCAGCTTCTTCACGCTGACGTCGTCTTTCTTCTACTTGACGGACGGTCGTGATGCCGTCACGTTTCCAATTTCGTAAGATAGCATTGATATAATTCCAGCTGGTCTTGTTATTAAAAACGGCTTCACGCAGTGCTTGTCGAACTAAATCTGGATCAATGTCGTCTTCTTTAACTGTCTTAGTTAAATCTTCTAACTCAAAGGGGCTCAACAATCTACCCAATTCGTTTTCAAAATCTTGAACCAATTCTTTAAAGGCATTGCCTGATGTTTTGGGAGCCTCATTTTTAACATCTAACAGGTCATCTAATTTAACCAAAGCTGGCGTGGTATCAAAAATCATCTCAATTTCACCACCAAGTTCAATCGTCTTCATATCCAGTAGATCTTGATCAGTTAACCGCGAGATAATGCGATTGACATCTGTGACTGTTTTACCAATACTTTCGGCAATTTCACTAGAAGCCATTTCTTCCTTGTGGCTAGTATTTTGAAAATAAAAGAATTGCCAAACCAAAAAATCTTCAGCTGACTCAAAAATCTTGTGATAATGAAATAATAAAGCAGCAGGTAAGACTATGTGTCCCTGCTTCATGGCTTGGGTATAGGTCATCAAAATCCTCTAATTGTATTTTTTAAATCTTCCAAATGGTAGGGCGTTTCTTGGTAAACCGCATAGTTAATCCAATTACTGAAAAAGGTTGCTGCTGCTAAACTCCAGCGCATTTGAATCCCGTCTTTCAGCTGATCATTTTGATAATAAGATACAGGCAGTTTGGGATTTTTACCTGCCTTCTGGTCTCTCAGATATTCATTTCCCAAGGTATCACGATCGTACTCTAAATGACCAAAGCTATAAACTTCTCGCAAATCATCAGAGGCAAGTATCGATACGCCTACCTCACGTCCTTTAGCTAAAACCATTAACCTCGTTTTTTCTTTAACATCTTTTTCTAGAATACCAGTATAACGAGAATGGGGTGCCTTGAAGGTATCATCAAAGCCACGGAACAAAAGATTGGCAGGATGTTCAACCTTCTGATCATAAACACCTGACAACTTTTCTTTTAGCAATATCTTATTGATGCCATAGTTATGATAAAGCGATGCCTGCGCTCCCCAACAAAGATGAAGGGTTGAGTAGACATGACTCTTTGCCCAATCAAAGATAGCAATCAACTCCTGCCAATAATCAACCTCTTCAAAAGGGATGGTTTCGACTGGAGCACCCGTGATAATCATGCCATCATAGTAGCGATGTTGAATAGCATCAAAGGTCTTGTAAAACGTTTTCAAATACTGAACTTCTGTATTTTTTGACTTGTGACTTTCCATATAAAGAAAGTCTACATTGATTTGCAAAGGTGTATTTGCCAGTAATCTCAAGAGTTGTACCTCTGTTGCTTCCTTGGTCGGCATGAGGTTTACAATTAACATTTCCAAGGGACGAATGTTCTGATGTTGGGCACGTTCATTATCCATGATAAAGACGTTTTCTGAACGTAATATGCTTAAAGTGGGTAATTGAGTGTCTAATTTTATTGGCATAAAAACTCCCTTTTCTACCTAGTCATAGATACTATTATAGCCAAGGGAGTTATAGGTTTCAAATTTGGAAAAACTAGCTTTAGATATAGTTATTATCTATAACTATTATCCTGGGAAATTCATCAATACTTTAGTATCGTAATCACCGATTGTCTCGCGACCATTAAGCCCATCAAGT
The DNA here is from genome assembly GCF_040225085.1 of Streptococcus jiangjianxini. Taxonomy (NCBI): domain Bacteria; kingdom Bacillati; phylum Bacillota; class Bacilli; order Lactobacillales; family Streptococcaceae; genus Streptococcus; species Streptococcus jiangjianxini. Next base: position 125,270 of record NZ_JBEHGL010000002.1, read on the forward strand.
TCAATCATAAACGCACAACCAGCAACGATACCGCCAAGTTTTTCAATCAACTCAATGGTTGCTTTAACAGTACCACCTGTTGCCAAAAGGTCATCAACAATAAGGACACGTTGTCCTGATTTTATCGCATCAGCATGCATGGTCAGTGTATCTACGCCATACTCTTTTTCATAGTCAGCTGAAATCACCTCGCGAGGTAGTTTTCCTGGTTTACGAACGGGTGCAAAACCGATACCAAGTTCAACCGCGACCGGACAACCAATAATGAAACCACGCGCTTCAGGGCCAACAATCATGTCGATGTCATGATCACAAGCATACTGCGCAATTTCACGGACAGCGTAGCTATATGCTTTTCCATCCGCCATCAAGGGGGAGATATCACGAAAAGTGATGCCTTCTTGTGGGTAGTTCTCGATTGAAGCGATGTATTTTGTTAAATCCATAGTATTACTGCGATTCATTATTCCAATAAAATCGCATATCCTCCCTATTCTTGTTCTTGAGTGTTCTCAAAATTATTTTTACACATTATTATATCACTATTTTCCATAAGTTGGAAAGTTCAAATGATAGAAAGCTTATGAAATGGCTTTTTTGTCATTAAGTAATTCAGCACGTCTTCGGCTAGCCCTTACAAAAAATTCTGCACAAGGACTGTTGCATCATCACAAGCTTACAATAGACTTGCTTTACCCCTGAACATTAGAATTTGCCCATCAGGTTTAGGGCTACACACTTCTATTTTGTCATAACCAACCAAATAAAGATAGAACCAATCGTCAAAAATAGCTAATCCTCACATAAACATTTCTCCAGCCAACATAGACGATTGGCAATCTGTCTCAAAGACTGCTATCACAGCTGTTTTAGCACTTCATCCTAGAGCCACTGTCTTACAGGTTTTCCCCTACTGCGATAAGCAGAGAGCCATCGTCAAGCAAGCCGGATTTTTGTAGGCTATTTGCTCCAAAGTCATCGCTAAGATAAGGCAAATCATAAATGCTCAATCGTCCCATCTGATCAAGAATCGAAATAGACTCAATGGTTCTTCCCAAGACTGCCTGTTCAAGAAGGTACCCCTGATCTGGAAACTCTCTTCGTTCTTGCCAGAATTCTGCTTTAAAATGGAGTTGTAAAGCAGTCAGTCGGTCATCTGTTTGCTTTAACAATTTTATATGAAGCAAATAAAAGGCATTAATCGTTACAATATCATCAGATAAGTGAAGATTTATTCTAGCTAAAGGTGTCATCAATTATTCCACTAACCAATCATAGATTTCTTTTGGCGTTCCTAGAGCCATGAGTTCCTGGTATTTAACAGTTCTTTTCAATTCTTGATATATCTGGCTACTCTCAATCTCTTTTTTCTCAGCTTCCTTATTGACAGTCATGATCCCATCTTTGATGCTAACAAAACCTAATTCTTCAAAAATCTGAATCATCTTGATTAAGAGATAATCTTCAATCTTGAGGTATTGACTAAGTTCTTTTAATTTAAAACGAATGTCGAATTCTGGAAATTGGTAGATTGTTTTATACAATTTTGCAAATTGCTGACGTGTGCCAAAACCTGACAAGTAATAAGGTGTTTTGATCCTATTTTTAAAATATATCACTTCTAACGCGTTAGCAGCAAACCAGCTTTTTAGCTCTTCAGGATTTTCAGGCAAATCCACTAAAACTGCTGACTGACTATGAACTAAATCAGATGTTAGGGCTGGCACATCAAAAGGTAGGTGAGCATTCTTAGCACGAATATCAAACAGCTGAACTCCTTCAACGCGAGCATCTACTAACATGAGTTGCAAGGTCGTTTGGCCATTCCAGATATTTACAGAAAGGGTCACAGCTAGTTCTAACGGCTGAGCTTGCTGAAACTCTTGTGCCATAGTCCCCTGGTTAAAGGCAACCACATCAAATGTCGCACCATTTTGGCTAACCTTTAGTTTCAAATGGGCATTATTTTGCCCCATGGTTCTCGCTTGAAGAATCTCAAAATCCTTGAGCCAGAAAACAGGCTTTTTATGGTCCATACCAAAAGGTGCTAAACGCTCTAAACTCTTGAGTGACGCTAAGCTTAAATCTGGCAAGAATAGCGCTTCATCCAATACCAATGTATTTTTAACACTAGTATCAATCTGGTTATCTTCAACATACTGACAAAGAATAGCAGACAAGGTTTCTAAATTTTCAACTGGCAAAGTCATCCCTGCTGCACCAGCATGACCTCCGAAGGCTGTAAATATCTCACGGTGAGGATCTAAAGCATCAAAAATATTTAACACGTCAAGGGAGCGTGCTGAACCTTTAGCAAGTCCATTTTCAATAGTGAGAACAATGACCGTTTGAGAGATATTTTCCAATATTCGTCCGGCAACAATTCCTAGGACACCTGGATGCCAACCCTCTTTTGCTAACACTTGGACTGGTTTCGACAAATCGACCATAGTCATAGCTTCATCGTAAATGGTTTGCACCAGTTCTTTACGCTCTTCATTTTTGGCTTTGATTTCTAAGGCGATAGCTTGCGCTTCTTCATCGTCAAAACCCGTTAACAGCTCGATGGCTGGATTAGGATCATCTAAGCGTCCTAATGCATTCAGCTGGGGAGCAATAGTGAAGCCAACAGTCTCTTCATTGATGGTTTCTGGAGCAACATCTGACAGTTGCAAGAGTTCCTGTAGACCGATACGTTCCGTTTGTTTGAGCATTTCCAGACCGACCTTAACCATAATGCGATTCTCGTCGGTTAGACTAACCATATCAGCAATGGTTCCAATCGCCACCAAATCTAGAAAGTCACTAGGAATAGCTTCTAAAAGCGCACAAGATAATTTAAAAGCAACACCCACTCCTGCCAAATGCTTGAAGGGATAGTTTGATTCTGGATGTTCTGGATGGACAATGGCAAAAGCATCAGGCAGGTCAACGGGCAAGCTATGGTGGTCTGTTACAATCACATCAACCCCTTGCTCTTGCGCATAGGTAATAGCCTCATGACCAGCAACACCATTATCCACTGTCACAATCAGCGAAATGTCTTGTTGCTCAATATAATACTTGTAGACACTTAGGTTGGGGCCATACCCATCGGTGAAACGGTTAGGCAGATAGACCTGCACTTCAGCTCCCATCATCTCCAAGGTTTCCTTGACAACACTAGCACTGGTCATGCCATCTGCATCATAATCACCGTAAACCAAAATTTGTTCATCATTTTCAATAGCCTGACGAATCCGATTAACAGATTTTTCCATATCGTGTAATAAAAAGGGATCGTGAAGCTTAGATAAATCCGCATTGATAAAGTCATCCAGTGCCTCTTCTGTGGTAATCCCACGATCTACTAAAAGCTTGGCGGCGATAGCATCCAGTCCTCTTTTTTTAGCTAATTTCAAAAAGCTGTCATCTACTTCGTTAGCTTCTATTTTCCAATTGTATTTGGACCTTATCATGTCTCTTTGTTACTCTTTTCTATTCCGAAATCAATCTTTACCAGTATATCAAAAAAAGGCCTAAGAATCACTCTTAGACCATGAGTTACCACGTCAAATGCATGAAAAGTTTCTCTTCCTCTTTCTGCGCCTTGAAAGAATTTTTGAGTGAATAGAAAGATTGTTTCTTCATGTTCTGTCACTTATTCTCTAAATAACTGAGACAAATAATCTTCCAAATGAACACTTTCTGAAGTTTGGCTAAACGAAACCTTCTTTATCCAATAGCTCTAGATCTAAGAATATCATTAATGACTTTTATTTATAATTAAAAACTTTTCTAGCCATAACGTCGCTTAGCCGTGGAAAGAGGGTATAAATTTTATGGGTCGCAGCTAAGCTAAAGGGCAAGTTAAGCTCACGTTTGTTTTTTCCCATCACTTTAACAATTCTTTTGGCCACATAATCAGGTTTGAGTGTGAATTTTTCAACACTTTTGAGGTAGTCGCCTGAGGGGTCCGCTTTGTCAAAGAACTTGGTTGCAATCGGTCCTGGATTAACGGTTGTCACGTAGACATTCTTGTCAGCTAATTCTAAACGTAAGGCGTTTGAAAATCCGATGACTGCAAATTTTGTCGCTGAATAAATGGTTGACTTAGCAGAGGCAATTAAACCAGCCATTGAAGCGATATTGATGATATGCCCATGGCCTTGTTCAGCCATACGTTTTCCAATAAGTCGTGAGAAATGAATGCTTGCTAAAGTATTAACATCAAACATTTCTTCAATCTCATCAAATTCATAGTTATCAAAGGTTTTGAATTCTCCAAAACCAGCATTATTAACCAAAATGTCAATACGACCATACTGGAGGTAAATCTGATCAATAACAGAAATGACTGCTTCTCTATCTGTAATATCAAGGCCTATACAAGTCTTGTTTTCTACATGTCGATACATGTCTTCCAGTTTTTCCTGACTTCGTCCCAAGAGAATCAAACCATCTTCATTCGGAAGACGCTTGATCATTTCTTCGGCAATACCGCCTGAAGCACCTGTTATGACAATAATGCGTTGACTCACAGTATCTCCTCCTCATCTAAATCAAAAACAACTTTTACATTTTCAAAGATTTTAGCAGCATCTCGTTCCAGTTGACGACAGTCTCTCGATAGAAATCGTGGACTAATATGATTGAGTAGCAAGCGCTTGGCACCTGCTGCTTTTGCTACTTGTGCTGCCTGCATATTGGTCGAATGACCATGTGACTTAGCTAACTGCTCATCACCTTTACCATAGGTTGATTCATGAACCAAAACATCAGCGTCTAAACCAAGGCGAATGCTGGCATCTGTTTTTCGGGTATCGCCCAGGATGGTTACGACCTTGCCTTTTTTAGGTTCTGAGATAAACTCATTAGCAATGATTTTGGTACCGTCTTCCAAAACAATGTCTTGCCCATTTTTGACTTTACCAAATAAAGGACCAAATGGAACACCTGCTGCGATAAGCGCATCAGCATCTAAACGGCCTTCTAAGTCTTTTTGAACCACACGATAGCCCACGCAGAAGATACTGTGGTTGAGTTCTTCCGCATAGACTTGAAATTTATCCGTTTCCATAATTTTCCCAAGGCTGTCTGCCTCAAACTCGTGAAAATGAATGCGATAAGGCAAGCGGGAACCCGTCACACGCAGACTAGACATGACAAAAGACTTGATACCCTTGGGACCATAAATATCAATATCAGTCTGTTCCTCACTGGATTGGAAGGCACGGCTTGACAAAAAACCCGGTAGCCCCAAGACATGATCACCATGAAGATGCGTGATAAAGATCTTGCTGACTTTACGAGGTTTGATCGTCGTTTCTAAAATTTGCCGTTGGGTACCTTCCCCACAGTCAAACATCCACACCTCGTTAATTTCATCTAATAATTTTAAAACCAAACTGGAGACATTACGCCCCTTAGCAGGCTGGCCAGCACCTGTTCCTAAAAATTGTAATTGCATTGTTTCTCTTCTAATTTTCAATGATATAAGCTATATATTGACGTTGTTCAAACCCATAATAAACCATACCTTGGTAGGTTTGGAGCAATTCTAACAGCTCGTCTTGGTTAAAACTGGTGATTTTGGTCATATTAGCTTTGAGTTGATAAACCTGACTGAGTAGGGCTGACGCTGGTGTCACGTCTTTCATACCTGACTCATCAAAGGTCATGAGGGACATTTTAATACGGTCATTTTCTTGGTAAATCTTATAAGCTGGAAAAATCTCTGCCAAGTCAAAGAAAATCTTGGCATGGATAGGCTCATTTGCTTCAGAGAACACTTGAGCGATGCCATCCTCATTTTCGAAGGCGAAGCCATAGGATTTTCCAGAGAGATTGAGTCGGACAAAGGGTTTTACTTCAGCAAAACTCGGATTTTTTTGAAATAAATGAAGTGCTTTTGAAATCTCAAAATAATAATCCGTCGCTGCTGTTTGACCTTGTTTTTGATAGAGTTCAGCAAAATAAGCATTGATAACACTAGGTGGCGGTGTGATAAAAGCCAATCTTTGTTGGTCACCCAGTGCCTCTAATTGTTTCTCCAGATATACCTTATCAAGATTGGTAAACCCACCAAACTTGAGGGCTAAATCAATATAATCAGTCATAAAATTCTTCTAACTTCCATCTAATTCGGCTAGCGATATAGCCCGAAACTTCTTCTGTTTCTTTCGAAAAATCATAATGGTCTAAAAGTGCCAGTTTTTCAAGTTCATAGAGTTTATAAACATCTTTTTGGTCAACCTTGATCGAAAAAGGCACAAATAAATCACGAATCTCATCGATAATCAGGTTGCGAATAGACTGCCTAGCTTCTTTATCTCGCGCTGAGATACGAACATTTGGAAAGGCGGTTGCTGTTAGGCTTTCCACCTTATCCATTTTGTTGTAAATAGCCAAACGTGGAATATCCAACATGTCCAAATCTTTGAGAATATCTAGCACTACCTTTTCATGCTCGCTATGATTTGGGTCACTAGCATCAATAACATGTAACAACAAATCCACATGACGACTTTCTTCCAGAGTTGACTTAAAGGCAGCCACAAGTTCTGTTGGTAAATCTTGAATGAAGCCAACGGTGTCGGTCAAAGTCGCCTGAAACTGACCTTTGAGATAGAGTTGCTTGGTTGTAGCATCCAAGGTCGCAAAGAGTTCATCAGCTTCATATTGCTTCTTATCTGTCAAGGTATTCATGATGGTTGATTTGCCTGCGTTAGTATAGCCAATCAAACCGATTTTAAAGGTTTCAGAATCCACGCGCTTATCACGGATGGTCTGACGGTTTTTCTCAACCACTTTTAGCTGACGCTCGATGTCATTGATTTGATTTCGGATAGAGCGACGGTTAAGTTCCAGTTGGCTTTCACCCGGACCACGACTACCAATACCACCAGCCTGACGACTGAGCATGATACCTTGGCCGGCCAAGCGCGGCAATAGATACTTGAGCTGGGCAAGATGGACCTGTAGTTTTCCTTCATGGCTACGAGCACGCATGGCAAAGATATCTAAAATCAATTGCATGCGGTCGATGACTTTGACACCAAGTTCTATCTCTAGGTTAGTATTCTGGCGGGGCGTCAAGCGATTATTGACAATAACGGTATCAATCTCATCAGCTTCGACCATTTGGCGGATTTCCTCTAACTTCCCTGAACCGACAAATGTCTTACTATCATAGCGTTCACGTTTTTGGCTGTAAGCATTAACAACTTGAGCACCAGCTGTTTTAGCCAAACTAGCCAACTCTTCCATCGACATGTCAAAGTGTTCCGTCTCTTGCAGCTCTACACCAACTATAATCACACGCTCTTGCTTTTCCTGTGTTTCATGCATGGGATCACCTCCTTAGGTTAGATTCTTATCATGAAAAAATAGCCCAGAATGGACTATCAAAACTGTCTCTTATTATAGCATATTTTTGACGCAGTCACATTAGACAAGGTTTTTAGGCTTTTTCTAAAAAATCCTTAACCTTTGCAACAATCTTCTCCTGAACGTTCTCTTCAGAAATCTGATAAAAATCGACTGTCATTCGATTTCTAAACCAAGTCAACTGTCGTTTGGCGAAACGTCGGGTATTTTGTTTCAAACGAGCGACGGATTGCTCCAAATCCTCCCGACCTTCAAAATAAGGAAAAAGTTCCTTGTAACCGATGCCACGAGCAGCTTGAGAATGGGGATAGTGATCATAAAGCCATCTGGCTTCTTCCAGTAAACCATTTTGCAACATCACATCCACACGGGCATTGATCCGATCATAAAGTAACTGTCTATCATCCGTTAGTCCAATAACCAAGGTATCCAAATCACTATCTTGATTGACCAAATCTTGTCCGAATTTGGCCAACTCTAAAGCGCGAATAGCACGGCGACGATTAAGTTGGGGAATGGCTATTTCAAGCGCCTCAACTCTCTCAAAAAGCATCTGATTGTCTTCTTGTTCTAGCTCTTTGCGATAAGCAAGCAGAGCCTCCTGATCAAGATTACCACCCAAATGATACCCTTCTAAAAGACTTTGCAGGTATAGCCCTGTTCCACCAACAATAATGGGTAATTTGCCTCGATGGATGATGTCGTCAATGGCCTCATGAGCCTCTGTCACAAAGTCAAAAGCTGAGTAAGTCTCTGTTACATGACGCACATCAATTAAATGATGTACCGCCGCTGCTTGTTCCTCTGGGCTTGCTTTAGCTGTCCCAATATTTAATGCTTGGTAGACCTGTTGGCTATCTCCTGAAATGATTTCTCCATTAAATCTCTGGGCCAGTTCAATACCAAGAGCTGTTTTTCCAACTGCCGTTGGTCCTGCCACAACAATAATTTTTTTCTTCATAACGTTTTTTACTTGCTATTCTCTTCTATTTTTAAGATAATAATACTATTATATCATACTGAAAATCAAGGCATTCTAGCTTTATTTTCATAGAAATAGGAGAACTCTCATGTCAAAAAAATTCGCTTTTGCTAAAGGTTTAGCCACAGGTGTTATTGCTACTGCTGCTACAGTTGCAGGTGCTGTCTTCGCTGTTAAGAAGACGGTTATCGAACCAGAAGAAAAAAAAGAAGCTTTCATCGAAGAAAATCGCAAAAAAGCGGCTCGTCGCCGTGTATCACACTAAAAAAAGAGGCTGGGATTTAAGATCTCAGCTTCTTTTTATGGTGATATTGTTACTGTTTTGTGAGAAAAAACCTAATGTAGCCGATTAAAACACCAATCACTATCACACTAGCTAATAGCATTTCGCCAAATAAAAGCCAATCCCAAACACCTGCAAGTCCTAAGACAGCCATACCATTTTTTAAGGCAGTTGCAGAGATAACTAAGGGAAAAGTAAAGGCTGAAAAGACTGGCGAGAAGGGTCTGTTTAGTAATGTTGGTAATTGCAAAACAATGTAAAAATAAAAGAGTTGAGCAAGGGCTAAGAGGCCGCTCATCACCAAGGGATTAGGCTGAGGAAAAGCTAGGGCATAGGCAGCTGTTACCAAAGAAAACGGTGCACAAATGGTCGCTGTATTGGGCTTAACAACAGACGGTAAAGGCGATTGTTTTAGACGCTTAAAGATAAATGGTAAGACCAAACAAGTTGCTACAAAACCATAGATGATGGTGAATTGTCCAACTCCAAACCATCCACTAACAGGAGCGGTTAAACCAGCAATGGCAACGCCAATATAGAGGACGGTCCACGATGGAAAGACTGAATCTAGTGAAAAATGCCTTAAATACTTAGCAGAAAAGATCAGCATATGACAAACGATACTAATAAAACAAAAAATTCAAAGCGGTCTAATCAGCGAGCCAACAAAACTAGCCCCACCAAAGTATAGCTTTAAATAGGTTACTCCTAAAAATCCAGACATAAAAAAAGTTGTAAAAACAGATGATATTAAGGGATTCTGCATCTGCTCTTTGACACTTTTAGGGTCACTAATCATACTGTACAAAAGATACAACCAAATTAAAAGCGCTAAAAAGCCACAGGTAGCAGTAAAAACCAAGGATAGGTCCTTTAAAAGATTTCCTAAACCCAGCAATCCTAAAACAAGCCCTGCCGTTGCTAACGGCGCCTTTTGCAATGTCATACATAACCTCCAATTTGTTATATCATTCACTAATTATACCATGATATCTTATCACAAGAAATAACCATCCACGGCGACAGTGGAATAATCTAACCGCTTTTTCTGAGTTTGTGTTTAAAACAAGCAAATCTTCTCTGACACTTTGACATCCTTAATTGAGAAATTAACGAGCAAAGCCATTTGATTACTTAATGCCATAAGCAGCCGATATTCTTCAGCCTCACTTTTTTTGATATTGATTGAGTTGAAGCGCTTAAGGGAGGGACTACAGAGTTTAAAGCAATCAACATCTAAGAGGGTAATAAAATTAGAAAGGCTTTCAAAAATCTTTGAGGCATCAGTTTGTCATATAAGAGTAGCTAGCAACCTTATAAAAATGATCTTTTTCATCTAGAGTACAAGCATGCCATTAATGGAGAAGGCTGTCACTGAAACTGATACTTAATAATATTCAGAAATAGCGACATCGGAATGTTATGATAAAATAACTTATTCCTTCCCAACTGAAATCGATTGCACATAGAGACTAGATCTCCCCTATTTTTTTGATTTTGAATCAGTATAAGAAAATTCCTGAGACTCAATTGGACAACAAAAAAGGTTGACGCAAATGCCCCAAATGAACATTTGTGTCAACCCGTAGAGACAAGAAAACTGCATCCCTATTTGATCATCTTTAAGCATTAACGTATTCTGGTAAGCTTTCACCGATCGCTTCCAAGCGTACTTGCCATTCGTCACGACTCAAGCCATTTTCTTGAACGTAACGGTTACGCTCATGTGCACGACATTCTGCTGAACAACCACGAACATATTTCGCTTCGTTTTCTTCTGAAGCGAAAATTTGTTTGTTACAGAAAGGATTGGCACAATTAACATAACGCTCACATGGTGTACCATCAAAATAATCTTTAGAAATCACTGTTGGATTAACGTGGTTGATAGGCACTGAAATACGCTCATCAAAGACGTACATTGCCCCTTCCCAGAGGTCTCCCTGCACTTCTGGATCTTTACCATAAGTAGCAATGCCCCCATGAAGTTGACCGACATCCTTGAAACCTTCACGGACCATCCAACCAGAGAATTTCTCACAACGAACCCCACCAGTACAGTAAACAACAACACGTTTTTCCATGAATTTCTCTTTGTTGTCGCGCACCCACTGTGGTAGTTCACGGAAGTTGCGAATGTCTGGACGAACGGCCCCTTTGAAGTGGCCGAGGTCGTACTCATAGTCGTTACGTGTGTCCAAAACGATAGTATCTTCGTCAAGAAGGGCTTCTTTAAATTGTTTTGGATTGAGGTATTCTCCTGTCAACTCAAGCGGGTTAACATCTTCATCTTCGTAGTCTGTTTCTAGACCAAGATGAACGATCTCTTTTTTGTAACGAACAAACATTTTACGGAAAGCTTGTTCTTCTTCTTCATCGATCTTGAACCATAGGTCAGCAAAACGTTCATCACTGTGTACCCAGTCCATGTATTTTTGAGTAGTTTCGTAGTCACCAGAAACAGTACCATTGATTCCCTCATCGGCAATCAAGATACGTCCTTTAAGACCGATTGATTTACAAAATTCCAAGTGTTTTTTAGCATATTCTTCTGCATTTTCAATTGGAACATATTTGTAGTACAGCAAAACTCTAATTTTTTCTGACATCGTAGTCTCCTTTAATCACCTTTGCAATAGGCGTTGTTACTTACTATTCTAACGCTCTTTTAAAGGATTTTCAAAAGATATGACTTCCAAAACACTGAAACTGACGAGGAAAACCAGATTTTGTTAAACTAATAAAAAGGAGACTGCTAATGACATACGAATTTTGCTTAGAATACGGGACTTATCCTTTAAAGGCTATCTGTGCTGGCCTTGAAGAGGAAAATGAGGTGCCTGATTTTATCAAGGACAACCAACTCCTAATGGAAAAACTAGAACAGCTCAATGACCACTTCCACCAACTATTTCTTGTTATCGAATCCCAATTTTTCTTTGTTGGACATGACAAACCAGACATCCTGGACTTGGTCAGAAAAGAACACGAGCAAATAATTACTATCCTAACTAAAGATTACCCTGAAGAGGATATCAGAATCGAAAAATTCTTTTGGGAATAATCAATGCCTTAGGAACAAGAGATATGTTTTCAGTTATACCGAAATCAGCAAAAGAAGCATTTATTTTTCTCGCGATAGACTACTTGATGGTAGTGGCCCAATTGGTAACATTAAGCTATACTATACCTCAATTCTATCAAATGAAGATTAGATGTTTCAAAAACGTCTTGCTATTAGGACAATTATGAAAAGTATAGTCAAATGAATTAGCTTTCAGACAAGGAACAGAGGACGCAGACAGTACTCGCGTAAGGAAAGTCAAAAGTGACGATGTATCAAAGTTAATTCAAAAGACTATATCTTAGGGGTGACAAAAAAGCCATTCATCAAAATGACCATTGGCTACAAGCTGAAGTTGGGGCGCACGGCTCCAACTTTTTTTAGTGTTTCATTAACAAGATACCGGATGGAAAACTTCAAAGATCTAGGAAACTTATTTGAAGCGAAGAATAAAAAAGCATTAATTATTTACATAACTAATCTTGAGACAAATGATTGCAAAGCAAGTCATTTAAACAATAAAAAGTGGAACAAAAGTCGCTCTTTTTAAGTTAGCAACTGTTGCTCCATTATTGATACTATGTGATTTATGATGGTAACGTTCTTAATTTCAGTGTTTTTCGGCTAACGATAAAAAACAGTAACATAAGCAACTCGTACAAACCAAAAAAGGCGATAAAGCAATGCCTAAAGAAGGACTCGGGCAGGACATTGATAATGGGATCTGTGTAGGGATTAAAAAGCCAGCTACTGTCGCCAGGAAAGAGCAGCTGATGAAAGAGCGTAAAAAACTCATTAAAGCCCACTGCTATCCCTAATAATCCAATAAAAACAGGGAAAATAGCCGCTATTAGATAGAGCTTCTGGTAGATAAAGAGTGATTTATGTCGCCACGAGTTGATCAAAAAATAGAAAGTTGGCAAACTTGTTATTAAGAAAACCAATTGACTCAAATGAAATAAGTCTTTAACATCTGAAAAATGCTTGAGTCCATCTTTTGATGATGGAAAATCCGGCATATCTAGAACGTGATGAGAAGGATTGGTCAAATAACTCAAGAGATGATTATAATTATTCAATAAATCCTCTTTAGACAGCTTGACCATGTCTAAGAGGTTAAGTCTGTCAATCTCTAAGGGATAAGCTAGCCAGGCTAGATAAATTGTTAAAAGAATGGCTAAAGCAAGAAGCCAAATAATACTGAGCAACGCTAACAATCGCTGACTAAGAATAGTTTTCATGTCTACCTCAACTAATGTCTGTTATTAAAACGAGATGAGATGTTCCTTCTCTTCTACCATTTGATAGCTTATCACGACATTCTTAAGGAAAACTTATTTGTCTTCAAAGGACCATTCTGCCAAGGAATCCAAAACATGTGTCGGTTGGATAGGCAAAGAAGCGACTTCTTCTTTTTTAGTAAAGCCTGTCAAGACCAAAAGCGTATCGATGTCATTTTTAATGCCTGCCGTGATATCAGTCAAGTAATTATCCCCCACCATAATAGCTTCTTCACGTTTGACACCAAGACGTTCCAAAGCTTTATTCATGATGATAGCTTCAGGTTTTCCGATAATAACTGGAGCGACACGCGTCGCAGCTTCTAAAAGTGCTAAAAGTGATCCTGCGCCTGGCATCAGACCACGTTCGGTCGGAATATTTAAGTCAGGATTGGTTCCGATGAAAAAAGCGCCTCTTTGAATAGCCAACGTTGCCACTGCAAGCTGCTCGTAGGTTACCTGAGAATCCAAACCAACCACAACGTAGGCTGGATTTTCCTCATCATGGATGTAGCCTGCCGTCTCAATAGCTGTTTTCAAGCCTTTTTCACCAATAACATAAGCTGTTTTACCACGATTCATGTCGTTCATATAATCGACAGTTGCTAATGTAGCTGTATAGATCGTTTCAAGTGGCGTGTTGACATTGAACTTGCTAGAAAGCATTGCTTGAACCATCTCAGGTGTTCTGGTCGTATTATTGGTTACCAGCAGATATGAAATGTCACGCTCCTGCAAGTCAATAATGAACTGCTCCCCTGCAGGAATGCGCTCATTTCCTTTATAAATAGTACCGTCTAAATCAATTAAATAGCCTTTATAAGCCATAATATCCTCTCATATTTATCGTATCAGTCAAAAACCGTCTCCCAATGCTCAGCCCGATAAGCCTCATAGCACAGACGAATTTGTTTAGCAGTTGTTTTATTTTGTGACAATTCGGGCAGTTGATTTAAGTCAAAATATTTGGCATCAAGTGTTTCTGAATTAGCCTGAAAAGCCCCCCTGATATAGTGGCAAAGCACAAAATGCTTGATGACTCTGACGGCGGTATTAGATTGGTTATTTTTGCGCTTGTCCTGCACCGCTACCAAGCGTTTAGCTTCAACTTCAAAACCGGTTTCTTCTTTAACTTCTTTGATGGTATTTGACAAGATCGATTCTTGTACATCACACCACCCTCCAGGAAGTGCCCATAGACCATTAGCTTCTTGGACTAAAAGAACCTTGTCATCCTCAAAAATAGCTGCTCTAGTGTCGATTTTAGGCGTCTGATAACCATCTTCGCTAGCAAATAGTTCGGTCACTTTTGAGTGGGGAATTCCTGAAACATCACTCAACATTTGGCTAGCTATATCACGGATCTCCTTATAACGCTCACGATCAAAAACTTCTGGATCGTAAGCTAAACCATTTTGAGCCAGTGCTTGCAATCGCACTGCCCATTCTAACCAAGCTTCTTCTTTCATACTAAACCTCCTCTGGGACAACTCTCCACTCGAGGATGGCTTGAGCATTGACTTGTCCGTCTGTTGTGATTTGGTGGCGACTAATGTTATCTTCCAAAAGCACTTCTGAAACGATATCACGCCCATAATGGATTTCTTTGATATACTTGAAGGCAATATGTTTAGGGGAATGGCTTCTGAGAAACGCAAAGGGCATGACATCATAAATCCAATCAAAATACTTACTATTATTGACGTGACCATTCATATCCAAATCAAAATAGCGAACATGATAGTCCGTTTTGTCAGCATTTTCCAAAAGAGGATACTTAGGACCACGTCTAACTTTTTTGACATATTCGGAATCAAAAACCTTGACTAAGTCCACTGGAACAGGAGTGACTTTTCGTGTTTTAAAATCAATCAAGACAAAGCTTGCAGCGATGGTCATGATTTTCTGACCATCTTGTCCCAGGATGTCAAAATCGCGATAACAAAAGAGTTTATTATATGATTTGGCTTCGGTTTCAATGGTGATTTTTTCCGAAAACTTGGGTAACCTTTCGATGTGAATATCATAATCAGTGATAACCCAAACTAACCCATAAGTATCCAAGACATACTGATCAGACACGCCTAAGGCTGCTGATTGCAGACCAGAGACCTGTAAGGCTGCTGATAATAAATATGGTAATTTAGCACAGTGATTGACATCTGTTTCGTAAAACGGAATCTCATAACTGGCACTATATCGTTTTCCCATGCTCATCCTTCTTTCTAATATTATCCAAATAGACACTAATCATAATCATCAGATACCTCAATGATGAATTTCTCAGCGACTGTGTCACCTAAAAAGAGCCCCTTTTTGGTCATACGAATCGTGTCCTCTTCAAGAATCAAAAGACCATCCCTAACCAAGTCAGCTACGATTTGACCATAGCGCTCTTCAAAACCGACACCAAATTTCTCTTCAAAATGACTAATAGAGACACCTGATTTTTTACGAAGCCCGAGAAAAAATTCCTCTTCCATCATTTCTTCTTTGCTGAGAATGTCCTCACCTAGACGAGAATGCCCGTGTTCTTTAATAGCTTTAAGGTAATGTTGAATAGGACCACGGTTACGGTAGCGAACGCCAGCAAGGTAACCAGACGCCCCTGCGCCAACACCGTAATACTCCACATTATCCCAGTACATGAGATTGTGACGACTTTCAAAACCAGGCTTGGTGAAATTGGAAATTTCATAGTGTTCAAAACCATTTTTTTCCAATTCGTTGATAATATAAGTAAACATGTCTGCTTCAATATCTTCATTAGGCAAATGCAGACGTCCTCGTCTCTGTTTGTTCATAAAGACCGTGTGATTTTCTAAAATCAAACTATAAAGGCTAAGGTGAGGAATATCCAAGGCTAAGGCCTTACGAACATTCTCCTCTACTTGCTCCATTGTCTGATTTGGCAGTGCATAAATCAAGTCTATCGAAATATTAGTCAAGCCCGCAGCCTTTAGCGCATCAATACTTTCATAAATCTGGGCTTCGTTATGACTACGACCAATCTGTTTGAGCTGGTTGTCAAAGAAAGTCTGAACTCCTAGGGAAACACGATTGACAGCTGATTTTTTTAAAACAGCAATCTTCTCTGGTGTCAAATCCCCTGGATTAGCTTCAATAGTAAATTCTTCAAGCATCTCTAGGTTAATATTTTTCTCTAAATGAGTTAGCAAATAATCCAACTGTTCAGCAGTGATAGCTGTTGGTGTTCCACCACCGATGTAAAGGGTTTTTAAGTCATGAATATCATAAAACTCGAATTCACGAATAAGAGCCTGAAGATACTCATCAACAGGCTGATTTTTAATAAAAACTTTTGAAAAGTCACAGTAATAGCAAATTTGAGTGCAAAATGGAATGTGTACGTAAGCTGAAGTTGGTTTATTAAACATATTAATATTTTAGCATTTTTATGAGGTCTTGGCACGAATGAAAAATAGAAAAAGAGGTATAATGATCTACCTCTCTAAGTTATCAATTAGCATTTCTCAGCTTATCTTATAGAAGCTCATCAATGAGATCATCCACCGCATCAGCTGTTTCATTAGGTGTGATTTCAGTAACCATAATACCTGCTACCGCACGCTCAACAAGTCCTTCGACATCAAGGCGAGCTTCGTACTGCTCAACATTTTTAATCTTTGGATTTGTCTTAGGGCGGTCTGGAGCAAAAATCGTACAGCAATCTTCAAATGGTTGAATAGAAATAGCAAACGTATCAATCTTTTCTGCCAAATCAATGATTTCCAATTTATCCATGGTTACCACTGGACGGATGACTGGTGTACTAGTTACGGCATTGATCGCCTGCATTGACTCCAAAGTCTGACTGGCAACCTGCCCAAGACTTTCACCATTAATAATCACGCGTCCATCACGCTCTGCTCGAATGCGATCCGTAATGCGCATCATAAATCGACGTGTTAAGGTCATCAAGTAGGCTTCAGGCGCTTTTTCCTTGATTTCTTCTTGAATTTCAGTGAAAGGCACTTCGATAAATTGAATATTTCCACCAAATTTTGTCAGCTTACGTGTTAAATCATGGGCTTTTTTTAATGCACCCGGACTAGTATAAGGGGGACTAGCAAAGTGAACGGCTTCAATATCAACACCACGTTTAAGAGCCAAGTAGCCTGCCACTGGCGAATCAATCCCTCCAGATAACATAAGCATTCCTTTTCCAGCCGTGCCTACTGGAAGTCCTCCAGCACCTCTAATCTCTTCGTGTGAAATGTAAGCCGCTTCGTCACGAATTTCAACTTTGAGGTTAACATCTGGCTTTTTCATTTGAGCTTTAATATTTGGAAGAACCTCAAAAACAGCTCCTCCAAGAGTATGATTCAACTGCGTCGAATCCAACTCAAAATGATGATCACTACGTTTGCTTGATACCTTAAAAGTCAAACCTTCTTGATACAAGTCTGTCATAATCGCTTGAACTGCTTCAGTTAACACAGTCACATCTTTTTCAACACGGTAAACAGGATTAAAAGCCTGAATCCCAAAGATTTGCTTAAGAGACTCAGCTACAGGAGCGTAATCTGCACCGTTTAAGAAAACATGACAACGATCACGATCTGCTGTCACCTTTACTTCAGGATAGATTGACAAAACGTCCTGAATATTTCGGCGTAGCTTGTTGATGAAGCGCATGCGATTCTTTCCTTTAGTTGACAGTTCACCGTAGCGAACCATGATTTCTGAATATTGTAGGTTCATTATTATACTTTCTATTATCTTACTTTTTGGGTTTTCGCATAAACTTGTTTAAAGATGGTTAAAAATTGCTCGACCTGCCCCATATCATTGTCATCATCCAAACTAACACGAACAGCTGTTTGAGCATCCTTGCTTGGAATACCCATAGAAATCAAGGTTCCAGCAGGTTTTCCGGCTTTTGAGGAGCAAGCTGATGTGGTCGAAATGAAAATATCATGCTCTTCAAAGGCATGGACAATCACTTCGCCTCGCACTCCTTTGATACCAAAAGTAATGATATTAGGTGCAAAGTTATCCTGACCAGAAAATACAAGAATATCTTCATATTTGCCCAATTCGTCCAAGATTATGTCCTTCATTTTGGCAATTTTAGGCAGCGCCATGTCTTCCTTATCTTTGACGAGACGGAGTGCCTTTGCCATAGAGGCAATGCCGGCCACATTCTCCGTTGTTGAACGGAGATCCTTCTCCTGACCACCACCTGTTAAAAGAGGACTTATCTTCTTCCCAGATTTTTTATAAAGAAATCCTACGCCACGAACAGCGTGAAACTTATGACCAGAAAAAGACGCCAGATCAACTCGGTCTGTTAAATAAAATGCTGTTGGAATTTTTCCGATAGCTTGCACCGCATCCACATGAAAGGTAAGGTTAGGGCGGTCAGCCAATAATTTTGAAATGGCTTGGATGGGCTGTATGGCCCCAATCTCATTATTAACTGCCATAATTGAGACTAAAATAGTATCCTGACGCAGCAAGCCTTTCAGAGCCTCTATGTCCACAAAACCACGGCTATCAACTGGAGCATAAGAAACATCAAACCCCTGCTGACTCAACCACTTGGCGGATTCTTTTACCGCAGGATGCTCAATAGCTGAAACGATAATATGCTTACCAAAAGCCTGTTTTTCAAATGCTATCCCCTTAATAGCCCAGTTGTCACTTTCAGTGCCACCTGAGGTAAAAAAGATTTCGTCTGCTTTTTTTCCCAATAGCTCCGCAATTTGTTTGCGAGAAGCTTCTAAAATACGAGTTGACTGATTTCCCAAGCGATGCAAACTTGATGGATTCCCCCAAATCTTAGTTGTTACCTCTTGGTAAGTTCTAAGGGCTTCAGGATAAGTTTGTGTAGTGCTTGCATTATCAAAAAAAATCACTAAAAATGACCAACTTTCTCTTACTTTTGAGCAAGATAAGGCCTGGGGGTGGAGACTAATCTTGCATTTTCGACTATTTATTATAGCATAAATCCTTTTTAAATAGGTTTTCAATTCATTAGTAAAAGGTTTTCAAACTTTAGTGCTAAAAAGAATAGGCTTACCTACTATTTTTGCATGATTTTTTTCGAATTAAATCATATAATATAGTCTATAAAAGGAGGACATCATGCCACAACAGTATTCTCGAAAATCTAAACAAGAAGGACAAAAAACCAAACGTCGTCCTACTGAACATATCAAATATGGCTTGACAGCCTTTCAAAAAACCTTAGCCCTAATTGGTTCTATCTTGTCAATTATTGTCGCTTCGATTACGATTACTAATTTTATTCATAATAACAGTTCAACCAATAATGATAAGTCACCTTCTTCAACAGTTGTGATTCAAAACAATGGCGGTCAAGGTACCTCAAATCCTAATTCTGATGCCACCAACACCGAAACTTCATCAAGCAGTTCATCAGATTATCAGAGCGATGTCACTAGTCCAGATAACCCTCAAGATACCACTAATGATGACACATCTACTACCCCAACTTCTGACGCTGATGCAACGACTGCTTCTTCGGCTCCACAAACTGACGTAACAAGCGATCAACCCACAACAACTCCATAATGTAAGAAAGAGTCTGAGAAATCTGCTATCTCAGGCTCTTTTTTAACCAATTATTTAATACTCAATGAAAATCAAAAGTAGACTAGGCAGCGTCAACGCAGATAAAACTGAAGGTCATCGGAACAAGCCAACAAGGTCTGCTTTTGATTTTTTTAAGAGTATCATTCATCAAATAATGCTAAAAAATCACCATAACCGGCTGACTCTAGCTCTTCATAAGGAATAAATTTGAGAGCTGCGGAATTAATACAATAGCGTAGACCTCCAGTTTCGGTAGGACCATCATTGAAAACATGTCCCAAATGTGACCCAGCTTCACGGCTTTTAACCTCAATACGTCTCATAAAATGAGAGCGGTCATCGTGATTAGTCACCCGTCTATTATCCACAGGTTTTGTAAAAGCTGGCCATCCACAACCAGAATTATATTTATCAAGCGATGAAAAGAGTACCTCACCGCTAACCACGTCCACATAGATACCTTTTTCGAAGAATTCATCATACTCTCCTGTAAAGGCACGCTCTGTTGCAGCATTTTGCGTCACTTCATAAGCCAAGTCACCGATGCGTTGGCGTAATTCTTCTTGTGATTCTGTCATACATCCTCCTACTCTCTTTTTAAAATACTTTTAGTTGATAAAACTGCCCCAAAACCTAAAAAACGATAATTAAACTTCCATTATGGAAAGTCATCATATCAAAACGAACATCACTTCTTTGGCGAAATAACAAGACTAGATTTGTTTAAAGCATGGTCACGAATTCTTCTACGCCAGTCGGGTGACTAGGTAGGGGATAGACAATATCTTTCCACTTTTAATAAAACTATGAACCCTAGACGGAAGTGAGCGCGATTACATGTGATACTGACTAAACAAAAGTCTTCTCATCGCATGGTTACAAATTCTTCTGCGCCAGTTGGGTGAATAGCTACCGTAGCATCAAAATCTTCTTTTGTTGCTCCCATTTTAATGGCAACTGAGAAGCCTTGAACCATTTCATCAACACCGTAGCCAATACCATGGAGTCCGATGATTTTTTCGTCTTCACCAAGGGTGACTAACTTCATGGTTGATGCTTGACGATTGCCTCCTAACGCAGTGTACATTGGCGTGAAACTTGAACGGTAAACCTTGATTTGTTCTTGACCGTACTTAGCAATGGCTGCTTCTTCTGACAAACCGATAGAGCCAATAGCAGGGTGTCCAAAGATGACTGTGGCTACGTTCTCGTAATCCATTTTAGCAGTCGTTTTACCGTTAAAGAGACGTTCAGATAGTTGACGTCCTGCCTTAATAGCAACTGGTGTCAATTCTAACTTCCCATTAACATCACCTAAAGCATATACCCCCTCGACAGATGTATTTTCAAATTCATCTGTTTGAATATACCCGTTTTCATTTAAAGCAACGCCTGTCTTTTCCAAACCAAAACCGGCTACATTTGGCTTTCGTCCGATGGCCCAAATCAAGCAATCAACTGTGTAGGATTCTCCATTTTCCAAAACAAGCGTCAAAGAACTATCATCATTTTTGATCACTTCTTTTGGTACCGAATGGGCATGTAAAGAGGGACCGTGCTTAGCCATTTCATCTGTCAAAACAGAAATGATTTCTTCATCAAATTGACGTAAAGGACGTTCCTTACGAACAAATAAGTGTGTCTCCGAACCCAGAGCATCTAGAACCCCTGCTAGTTCAACAGCAATATAACCAGCTCCAACCACTGCTGTCCGGTTTGGTGCTGCATCAAGCTCAAAGAAACCATCTGAAGTGATGCCATACTCAGCACCTGGAATGTCAGGAACAACTGCGTGTCCACCAGTCGCAACCAGAATATGAGGAGCCGTGTACTGCTCACCTGCTACTTCAACCGTATGTGCATCCACAAATGTCGCATAATCATAGAGTCGCTCCACACCATTATTATCAAAGCCACGTTCGTAAGAGCCATGGATACGATCAATGTAGGCCTGACGATTAGCTTTCAAGGTCGCAAAGTCAAAATTTTTAACATCTACATCAAAGCCATATTCACCAGCATAGCGGTTAAGCGTCTCAGCCACTTGAGCGCCATACCACATGACTTTTTTAGGGACACAGCCTAAGTTAACGCAAGTTCCGCCAACTTCATTGGCTTCAATGAGCAGTGTTTTAGCACCATGCATGGCCGCACGATTGGCAGAGGCGATTCCTCCTGAACCACCACCAATAACAATATAATCATACTCTTTCATCATAGTATCCTCGTTTTCTTTTGATCTAGTCTTCTTCAAGATTATCACAAAGTCAAAAGCTGCTCAACTTTCTGCTACGGCAAGCAAAAAAGCAAGACATCCTGTTCTTTATTGATCACACATTTAGCAACCTAACAATTGAGTAGAATTAACCACTTCGTCTTTTCAAACTGTTTTCAATCCATCATATTAAATAACCACCGTGGATTAACCTTAGGTTTTACTTGATAACGGATGATTGGCAACAAGACTTGATGTATCAGATAAACAGCCTTTTTTAGTTTTATCGGATCTGTTATCCACCCTAGTTTCTCGTTTCTTATCTCATTTATCTAGAACACTTGAGAACACACAGTCATACACAATAAAAATCAAAATTAACATTTATTCCATTTTCTTAGGTGATTCAGGCACAAACTACAGATTTTTTATTGCTGTCCATTTCATTCACTGAAACAGCCTTTTATTTGACTCACTTAGACTGCTCTATTTTATAGCAAAAAGACATCCTATAGACAAAATAGCTATTTTTGAAATTAAATGAGTATCACCTGTTTCAAACTGAGAACAAAATAAGCAGAACTAAAAAGCTCTGCTCACTATTGTAACATTTAGATTATTTTCTCCATGTGATACCAACTCCAAACATATGGTTAACGGTTCCATGTACTAGATACCACAGGTCCTAACGCCCTATATGGCCTCAGTTCTAAAACCGCGGCTTTCTAACACTTTTAGCATAGCATCTGCCGTGTCAAGTGCCGTAAATAGCGGGACCCCCTGCTCGATGGCTGACCTTCGAATCATCTGCCCATCTTTGTCCGCCGTGCGTTTTGTTCCAACAGTATTAACAATCGCTTGTACCTTACCAGAACGAACTAAAGCTGGAATATCTTGGTTTTGATTTTCACCTATCTTATTAACTAAGCGGACGTCAAGACCATTGTTACTCAAATAATCTGCTGTTCCTTGAGTAGCAAAAATACTATAACCAATAGCCGCAAAACGTTGCGCCAACCCCAGAGCCTCTTCTTTACTATCATCAGCGATGGTAAAGACAACATTTCCGTATTCTGCTAAGTGGAAAGATGAGGCTTCAAAAGCTTTATAAAGTGCCTTTTCAAGGGTAGCATCTGATCCCATAATCTCCCCAGTTGACTTCATCTCGGGTCCTAGTAGACTATCAACTTTAGCTAATTTACTAAAAGAAAAGACTGGCGCCTTAACATGAACTTGAGAAGATTCTGGATAGAGCCCATCTTTATAACCTAGGTCTGCTAAGTTTTCTCCTAATATCAACCTTGTTGCGACTTGTGCCATTGGAATATTAGTTACTTTTGAGAGAAAAGGAACCGTACGACTGGCACGTGGATTAACTTCAATGACATAGACAGTCTCATCATCGATAACAAACTGGATGTTCATCATTCCGATACAATTCAAACCAATAGCCAAACGTTTAGTGTAATCAACAATCGTTTCCTGAACTGGCTTCGAGAGAGTTTGTGGCGGATAAACAGCCATGGAATCACCCGAGTGAACGCCTGCTCTTTCGATATGTTCCATAATTCCTGGAATCAGAACATCTGTTCCGTCGGAAATGGCATCCACTTCACATTCTTGCCCAACAATGTATGAATCAACAAGTACAGGATGATCAGGACTAGCTTTGACAGCTGTTCTCATGTAGGAGCGCAGATCATCTTCATTTTCCACAATTTCCATAGCACGCCCACCTAAAACATAGGATGGACGGACTAAGACAGGAAAGCCGATCTGACGAGCAGCCTCAATAGCCTCTTCCTCATTGGTTACCGTGTTCCCTGGTGGTTGTGGAATACCTAGTTCTTTGAGAGCTTTTTCAAACAAATCCCTATCTTCAGCGCGATCCAAATCTTCCACCTGTGTTCCTAAAATGGTCACACCAGCCTCAGACAAACGTTCTGCAAGGTTAATGGCTGTCTGTCCACCGAACTGCACAACTACCCCTTTAGGCGCTTCCAAATCAATGACATTCATAACATCTTCAAAGGTTAATGGCTCAAAGTAAAGTTTATCCGATACGGAGAAATCCGTCGAAACTGTCTCAGGATTAGAATTCATGATAATGGCTTCGTAGCCAGCTGCCTGAATGGCCTTAACAGAGTGGACAGTGGCATAGTCGAATTCAACACCTTGACCAATCCTAATAGGACCAGAACCAAGAACCAGAACCGACTCTTTTTTAGTAGGCACAGATTCATTTTCAAAAGCATAGGTTGAATAGAAATAAGGAGTGCTAGACTCAAACTCTGCCGCACAGGTATCAACCATTTTGTAAACCGGTAAAAGGTTATTAGCCAGGCGAATCTCACGAATCTCCTCTTCACGCATGCCCCAGAGTTCAGCAATCTTGCGATCTGCAAAACCATAACGCTTAACTTCTTTTAAAAGAGTTAAATCACCAACTTTAAGTGATAATGCTTGTTCTAATTCGTAGATATGGAGCAGCTTATCCAAAAAGAAAATATCAATTTTAGTGAGATCAGCCATCTCTTCAATGGAAATCCCTCGACGAATAGCTTCCGAAATATAAAAGAGACGGTCATCTTGCGCTTTGACGATTTTCTCGAAAAGCTGATCGTCGCTAGCCTCAAATAATTCTGGCATATCATTATGGTAAACGCCAATTTCTAAAGAACGGCAGGCTTTAAGCAGTGCTTCCTCAATATTGCGACCGATCGCCATAACCTCACCAGTTGCCTTCATTTGGGTTCCTAGACGGCGTTCACCATGCTCAAATTTATCAAATGGAAAACGGGGTATCTTTGCAACTACATAGTCCAAGGCTGGTTCAAACATAGCATAGGTTGAACCTGTTACGGGATTAACCATCTCATCCAGAGTCAAGCCAACCGCGATTTTAGCCGCTAATTTGGCAATGGGATAGCCAGTTGCTTTAGAAGCAAGAGCTGAGGAACGTGATACACGAGGATTCACCTCAATAACATAGTACTTAAAACTATGGGGGTCAAGAGCTAGTTGAACATTACATCCACCCTCAATTTTAAGAGCACGAATGATTTTCAAACTGGCATCGCGCAACATCTGGTTTTCAATATCAGAAAGGGTCTGAGTCGGCGCAAAAACAATAGAGTCACCTGTATGAATACCAACAGGATCAACATTTTCCATGTTGCAAACAACTAAGGCATTGTCAGCGCCATCTCGCATGACTTCGTACTCAATTTCTTTGAAACCAGAGATAGAGCGCTCAATAAGACACTGGGTTACGGGTGATAATTTAAGGCCATTTTTGGTAACATCCCGAAGCTCCTTCTCATTAGAACAAATCCCTCCGCCTGTTCCACCGAGGGTAAAGGCGGGGCGAACGATGACAGGGTAACCAATTGCATGAGCAAATTCAAGTGCTTCTTCTACTGTTTCGACAATTTCAGATTCTGGAATCGGTTGATCCAATTCTTCCATCAATTGTTTAAACAAGTCACGGTCTTCTGCCTGGTCAATGGCTGACAGTTTAGTTCCTAAAAGTTCAACACCAAGCTCCTCCAGGACGCCTGCTTTCGATAGTTCCATAGCCATGTTGAGGCCTGTTTGACCACCGAGAGTTGGCAAAAGAGCATCTGGTCTCTCTTTTCGTAAGATACGAGAGACAAATTCAAGTGTTAACGGTTCAATATAAACCTTATCCGCAATTTCTTTGTCTGTCATAATAGTCGCAGGATTAGAGTTGACCAAAACAACACTATACCCCTCTTCCTTCAAGGCAAGACAAGCTTGCGTACCAGCATAATCAAACTCAGCAGCTTGACCGATAATGATGGGACCAGACCCAATCACCATAATTTTTTTGATATCTTTTCTTTTTGGCATCTTATTATCCTTCAGTTGTTTCTATCTCTCAGCATAGCATTAAATGGCAGTAAGTCAGAAATGAACCATCTCGTTTATATCGCCTCGTCAGGAAAATCAGGTTAGTCATCAAATCCCAGATGTCTATGACGATTTCAGTTCTTTAATGATAGTTCCGACGCTATTGTTCATTGATACAATTAATTCCTGACTTAATCCCTTCACACTAAGAACCAGATTTGGTCAGGAATTAATTTAGAATCCTTTAAGGTCAGACCGATTTCTCAGATCCGTGGCTTTGCATCCTATTAAATCACTTGCTTTTTGACACACTCAGTGATCTTGTTCAGCCTGATAAGCGTCTATCATTTCTAAAAAGTCATCAAAAAGATAGTCAGCATCGTGCGGACCCGGCGCAGCATCAGGGTGGAACTGAACTGAAAAGGCAGGAAAATCTCTGTGACGAACGCCTTCAACCGACTGATCATTAATGTCTTCATGAGTAACCATCAGGCAATCAGGTAAGGTTTCTCGCTTGACCGCATAACCATGGTTTTGGCTGGTAAAATCAATACGACCTGAAGCAATTTCGCGAACGGCATGATTAAATCCACGATGCCCAAAGGTCATTTTATAAGTCTCAGCGCCATTTGCCAAAGCAAATAGTTGATGCCCCATACAAATACCGAAAATGGGGATCTTACCTTGTATGCCTTGAATCATTTCTATAGCATGTGGTACATCTGTTGGATTACCAGGACCATTTGAAAGCATGACACCATCAGGATTAAGCCCTAAAATCTGTTCAGCAGTTGTATCGTGAGGCACTACTGTCACATTAGCTCTGCGTTTTGACAGTTCTCTTAAAATGGAATGTTTGAGCCCAAAATCAACCAAGACGATGCTCTTTCCAACCCCTGGTGCTGGGTAAGCCGTTTTTGTCGATACTTGTTCTATATTATTAGTCGGCAAAACCGTCGCTCGTAGCTGATCTTTCAAATGCTCAACACTGTCGCCATCATCTGCCATAGTAGCTTTCATCGTACCATGTTGGCGAATAATTTTGGTTAAAGCTCTCGTGTCAATACCAGAAATACCAGGAATATTCTTAGCTTTCAAAAACTCATCCAGAGACATCTGATGACGCCAATTACTTGCTCGACGAGCATACTCAGAAACAACAACTCCTTTGCAGGTTGGACTGATGGATTCATAATCGTCACGATTAATCCCGTAATTTCCCACTAAGGGATAGGTAAAGGTTAAAATTTGACCATTATAAGATTGGTCCGTGATGGATTCTTGATAACCAGTCATCCCAGTATTGAAGACAATTTCACCTGTCACATCAATATCAGCACCAAAGGCCTGACCTTCAAAAAGAGTACCATCTTCTAAAATTAAGAGACGTTTTCCCATATTTCTCCCTTCGTCAAATCCTCTCAGGGACTTATTAACGCTTTTTCTTGCGACCATTTAAAACAGCTTCCAAGATGGCCATACGCACAAAGACACCATTGGACATTTGCTTAACAATGCGCGATTTGTCTGCTTCTACGAGAGCATCAGCAATTTCCACATCGCGATTAACAGGCGCCGGATGCATGACAATAGCTGATGATTTCAAATCTTGATAGCGTTCTTGGGTCAATCCGAACAGCTGGTGGTAGGCTTCTTTTGAGAAAGATGTCTGACCATCATGGCGTTCGTGTTGAACCCGTAAGAGCATCAACACATCAAGGTCTGGCACAATCTCATCAAGCCCTACATGTTGACCATAAGCGTCAAACTCTTGAGAGTACCACTCCTTAGGACCTGCAAAAGTAACCTCAGCGCCTAATCGGGTTAACATTTGCATGTTGGACTTAGCTACTCGAGAGTGTGTGATGTCACCAGCTATGCAGACTTTCAAGCCATCAAAACAACCAAATTCTTCGTAAATGGTCATCAAGTCCAGCAAACACTGACTAGGATGTTGTCCCGAACCATCACCGCCATTAACAATAGAAACTGTCATGGTTGGGCTCTCAATAATCTCTTTATAGTACTCTACCGCAGGATGGCGAACAACACAGATATCAACACCTAGAGCGTCCATGGTTAAAATAGTATCGTAAAGGGTCTCTCCCTTAGTAACGGAACTGGTGTCAGCATTGAAATCGATGACTTCCAAACCAAGCTTCTTCTCAGCCACTTCAAACGATTTGTGGGTTCGAGTGGAATTTTCAAAAAAGAGATTGGCAACAAAGGTTTGACTATCCAATTCAAAATTGGCTTGACCTTTCTTAAATAACAATGCTCTTTCCAAAAGTGCCATAACTTGTTCTGCTGACAAGTCTTCCATACTTACCAAATGTTGTAAACTCAGCATTTCCTCAACCTAATCTAATACCTTTTTATTCTAGCAATGACAACATGTCATTGATTTCCTTCAGACTCTACTATTAGAAAATCAAAAGTAAGCAATGCTGATTGACACCATAAAGGCACGAGTAACACCCAAAATTCTAACGGAAGCTCCTTTTGATTTTCAATGATGGCTAGCTTGGATCTACAATGCTAACACTGTCACGTCCATCGACTTCTGTAACTTCAACGACAATTTCTTCCACGCTTGATGTTGGGATATTTTTACCAACATAATCCGCGCGAATGGGCAATTCACGGTGACCACGATCGATAAGGACAGCCAAACTAACACGCGCTGGGCGACCGATACTAACCAGGTTATCAATGGCTGCACGAATCGTACGTCCTGTATAAAGAACGTCATCAACCAAGATAAGATCCTTATCAGTGATGTCAACAGGCATTTGTGTCGTATCTTCTTCGACTTTCATATCATCACGGAAAGGCTTGATATCTAGTTCTCCGAGAGGGATTTCCAACCCTTCCAATTGTTGCAAACGTTCTTGAATGCGGCGAGCCAAATGAACACCACGTGTTTTAATACCTGCTAAAACAATATTATCAAGATTCTTATTGCGCTCAATAATTTCATAGGTAATACGGGTAACGGCGCGTTTCATGGTTACTTCATCAACAATTTCTTTGGTTTTCATGGTAAACAACCAGCCTTTCTAATCTACAAAAAAATCTCCCTGATAACTCAAGGAGATAGCAAATAAGGTACAGTTATCCTGTACTTTTTTCTGGCCTCCTTGCCTGCCTCACGGGACAGGATTAAAGGATTATTTGGTTAATTTATTCTAGCAAAAAGCAACTCTTAAAGCAAGCTAAAATAAAAACTATTTCATTTTTTGACGCAATTTTTGCAATGTGTCCTGAAAAATCTCTGGTAGTTCAGCTTCAAACGTTACCAATTCACCTGTTTTGGGATGTGTAAAACCAAGTGTTTTAGCATGAAGAAATTGGCCTTTTCCAGCCAAGGTTTTACGAGGACCATAAGTGACGTCACCAGCAATCGGATGCCCAATGTAGGCCATATGAACACGGATTTGATGGGTACGACCTGTCTCTAGCTGTAAGGCAACCAGCGTATAATCACCAAATCGCTCTAACACATGGAAACGCGTTAAAGCCGGCTTTCCTTTTGCAGTGACAGCTTGCTTCTTACGGTCCTTGTCTGAACGTCCAATAGGCGCCTCAATGACGCCGCGATCATTGGGGAGATTGCCGTGAACGAGAGCCACATACTGACGCAAGGATTTTTTCGCCTTAAGTTCCTCAGCCAAAGCTTGGTGGGTCTGATCATTTTTAGCAATCATCAAAAGTCCTGACGTATCCTTATCAATACGATGAACTATCCCTGGTCGAACGACTCCATTGATAGATGATAAATCTTTGATATGATACATAAGTGCATTAACCAAGGTACCAGACGAATGCCCAGCTGAAGGGTGAACAACCATGCCTTGCGGTTTATTAACCACAGCAACATCTTCATCTTGATAAATAATGTCCAGGGCAATATCTTCAGCTGCATACTCTAAAACATCTGCTTTAGGCATTTCATAGCTGATAACATCCCCTTCTTTGACCGCGTATTTCGCCTTGGCCGTCTGACCATTGACCAAAATAATACCTGCTTTAATATCTTCATTAGCTTTTTGACGGGACAACTCAGTTAAGTCTGCCACTGCCTTATCTAGACGAATTCCCGCCTCTTTTATAATTACTTCCATCTTCCTCTTTCCATAAGGCAATCATCAAAATGATAACCCCAACTGTTAAATAAGAATCCGCCACATTAAAAATAGCAAAATCCATAAAATCCAAATGCACCATATCCACAACATAACCAAGCCTAACTCGGTCAATAAAATTACCTACCCCACCAGCTATGATTAACAGTAATCCTGTTAAAAACCAAGGAGAACCCTTGATCATTTTATTGGCATAGTAAACAGATACTCCAATGACAACAAAGGTAACAAGAGCAAAGAACCATTGTTGATCTTGCAGAATAGAGAAGGCCGCCCCCCTATTTTTCAAATAAGTCAAACTAAAGATACCCGGTAAAAAAGGTCTGACTTGACCTAGTGGAATGTGATCAACGATCCAAAATTTACTTAATTGATCTAAAACGATCAATACTAATACTAACCCACTAAAAAGAATTTTCCGCATACGATCTCCTATTATGGCTTATACTTGTCAAAATAAGCGATCATCACCTTGATAAAGGAAAGAGCTTGCGGACTTAAATTAGCATCCTTGCGCTTGACGTAAACCATTTTGTTGACTAAATTATCTTCTAAAGGAACCACAGTAATACCATTTACGCTACGACTATCTAAAAAACCTGAGCCTGTCGCATAAGCATTCGTTCGCTCCAAAATACCATTCAAAGTCGCGCGATCAGTCACATAATACATGACGGTACTATCAGATGTATCAACAAGATTTTCGGAATAGTACAGATACTCATCTTTTTCTTGCGCAAATTTTACCGTTGGCAAACCTACCAAATCGTCCATTTGAAGCGTTTCTTTTGCAGCTAAAGGGTGACTTTTTGACAAGTAGATATGGGTTCTAAAGGAAATCAAATCGACTGATTCCAATCCCAGTTTTTCCATACGACGAAACAATCCACTCTCGTTTTGATGATTCATGTAAATGATACCAATTTGACTAAATCCTTTAGAAACCTCATCTAGGATTTGAATGGTCGTAGATTCAAAAATACGAAAGTCTTTGAGTTCAGGATAAGTCTGCGAAAATTCCGTCATCAAAGGTGGGAGAAAATCATAATGTTGACTTGCAATTGAAAACTGGGTATCTTCTTCCTCAGGCTGGACAAAGTGTTTTTCAAAAGAATCAAAACTTTTGACAACTTCCAGAGATTTTTCATAAAAGGTCATCCCTTGAGCTGTTAAAACCGCTCCAGTCGTTGTTCTCGTAAAAATTTGAAAACCTAGTTCAGTCTCCAAATCTTTAATAGCCACCGACAAACTGGGTTGACTGACATAAAGTTTACTGGCAGCTTCACGAAATGTTCCGCTATTAGCGATGGCAACAACATAACGTAATTGTTGGATGTTCATCAACAGAACCCCTTTCTTCGAATTCACTCTCTCTATTATACAAAAAAACCATACGAAAAACGTATGATTACTACTTTTTTAGCTTTTCTTTTTAAAATGGCTAACTCGAAGCGTTTTCCCAAGCCAAATCCCAATCACTGCACCTAGAAAGGTCAATGTCCAGAAAAAGAGAATGATTTGCCAATCTTGAGCTACCATAACACGATTTACATAAGCCATATCCTTACCACGCTCTAAAAGCATGTTCTCATAAGCCTTAGGCGCCAACCACATAAATAGGATAGGACCTGTCGTGGTTAAGGAGAAGAAAATGAACGATAATTTATTCTTCCAATCATTTTGGTACTGACCTGACATGGCAACTCCATCTGCTAGCAAAGCAAAGAGCCAGTATGGTAGAATAGTCGCCCAAAAATGCCCTGAAGTTAAGAAAAAGAAGGATACTAATCCAGAGGTTAACGTAATAAAGCCAAAGAATGGTTTCTTAAGTAAGTACTGGAAATATAAGACTCCTGAGAAAATCGCCGAAAAAGCAGGCGCATAGAACATATTGCCATTACGGTCGAAAATAGCATTAAACAAAACACCAAGGCCTAGACACAAAAAATAGAGAATAGCGCCTATTACGATACGTTTAAGGTTAAAAGATACTGTTTTTGACATGACTTTTCCTTTCATTTTTTGTTATTTTAACATAAAAGCCTAAAAATGAATAGTTAACCTCAGAGTAAAACGTGTCACACCCATAACACTTTTGTTATCGATTAGCAAGATCCCATGAGAAGATGACAACACTGGCTCTATTTCGAATAATCAAATCGTATAAAATGGCTCTTGCTCTTGAAAAGACCGCCAGTCTGCTCCTTTAGAAGTACTATTACTTTCCATCGCTCGCTTACTCATCTTTCTTTTCGATAAAATCCTGTAACCACAAGCTGACAGGCTGTTTTTCAAGTTCTCTCACTTACCTTAATATCATTCATTCTGCTGTAACTGCAACCAGAATATGCTTAATCAGCTAAATACCTAACCAATCATTAATCATTAGTTTTTGTAGATGTTATTAGCCTTTGGTCAGTCAGTGACAAGTTTATATTCTTATGTTAAAGGCATTCATAGCAGTATATTAATAGCAAGACTATCTTTTTATACCTTACCACCGAAAGTCATCTACTTCCTACTACTTTTTTAGTCATGGAAAACTAAAGCCACGAAAATATCTATACTACCATGGATATCTACGCTCCCGTCACTCAAAAAGCCAAAATTGAATTCGCCGACAAGTTTGCTTACTACATCAGTTTTTAAAATTTAGGTACCAAAACAAAAAAAGAGGCTTTCCGAAAACTCGGAAAGCCTTTCGTGATGCTATTTCTAGACTTATTTTGCGATTGGGTAAACAGATACTTGTTTTCTATCGCGTCCTTTACGTTCAAAGCGTACAACACCTTCAACTTTTGCAAAAAGTGTATCATCTCCACCACGACCTACGTTAACACCTGGATAGATGTGAGTTCCGCGTTGACGGTAAAGGATTGAACCACCTGAAACAGTTTGTCCATCAGCAGCTTTAGCACCAAGGCGTTTAGCTTCTGAATCGCGTCCGTTTGATGTAGAACCCCCACCTTTTTTGTGGGCGAAAAGTTGCAAGTTAGCAAGATTCATGTTTAACATAATGTTTGTCCTCTCTTTGTTTAATTGGTAATGACTTTTGTTGTAACAAACTCTTGAGAGTTTTCCGCTAAACTAGTCATACCTAGGAGAAATGATTCAAATAATAATTGAACTTTCTCATCCTTAAGGTCAGTTAAATCAGATAAAGTTATCTTCATATAACCGCCATCAATCTCATCAATTGTTACATCTGCTGTACAGTCAGTTAGAACTTCTATGGAATTAACAAGGTTAATCGATAGGGTTGAAACGGCTGCACAAACGATATCATAACCAAATTCACCACTTCCAGCATGTCCTGTTATTTCAACACTAACAAGACGCTGATTTGTACGAATAAAGGTCGCCTGAATCATAAAGATTAAGCGTTGATAGCGTCGATAACAACTTTAGTATAAGGTTGACGGTGACCTTGTTTACGGTGGCTACCTTTTTTAGGTTTGTATTTGTAAGAAACAACTTTCTTTTGTTTACCTTGTTTTTCGATAGTACCAACGACTGTAGCTCCTTCAACAACTGGAGTACCGACTTTAGTAGTTTCACCACCAACAAGAACAACTTCGTTAAAAGTCACTTCTGCGCCAGCTTCAGCGTCAATTTTTTCAACGTAGATAGCTTGACCTACTTCAACTTTAACTTGTTTACCACCAGTTTTGATGATTGCATATGTGCTCATGATGCACCTCCTATAAAAAATTTTGCTGAGGTTTCCCTCTGTGAAGACTCGCCTAGATTGCGAGGCACGAAGCCTACTTAAACAATGTTCGCGCGGTTGCACAGGATGTGCATTTAGTCAACATTCATATATTATCACAAGAGAGTTATGAAATCAAGGATTTTACTGTTTTTTTATTTTTTTTAACATCATATCCAAACTCAAAAAATGACTGATTTTCCAAAATAAGATTTCAATTGATTATTTAACATCAACAGTTAATGAAGAAGAAGATTTTCTAGGGGTACCTTATCCTTTTGCTATCAGTGTGGTCCGCTTAATATCTTCTATCTCGTTTAGTCTGCCTATTCAATTGATTACCTGAGTTTAACATCAATGGCTTTTCCTATTTAGCCTAATTTTAGAAATAGCACAATAAGAAAACAATTGTAGATGACTGCAACTAAGCTACACACATTTGCCTTCATAAATCCTCACTTTCGATCGATTCCTTACTTCATAAGGCATTACAAACGTTACAATGATACGTCTCAAAACGTCTACCCAAAATCGGTAATGTTGTTTATACACTTTGTAGCACCTTATCAACAATTCTCAAAATAAGGCTTTATTTTCATATGCTATTTTGAAACTATAATCAAATAAAAAATAAGACAATAGTCAATCATCGACTACTGTCTAACACATATCGTCTATCAAAAAAACTAACATACTTAACGAACGGTAGAAAAGAGTTGTGTGAGGCATTTCCCTTAATTAGCCAAATACCCAATAATACTGTTCTTTCTTAACAACTATTTTTCATGATAACAGAGGTTAGATTGCTAGACTTTGTGACAGAGCAGAACTACTTACCATTTTAAATTCACATGTTGATTCATTTCTTGATAAGCTGTATCAACTTTATCCTGTAAGTCGCTATTGATTTTCTGACGATATTTACCGCCTTTAATAAAATCTTCCAGCACCATCACACGATAATCATATAAGCCATAACCTTCTGGTGCAAATCTGCCAGTTGGTTTTGCGTCAACTAGAGTAGGGTGAGCTTTCACTGTTTTGATGATCGTTTTTGAACCAGATTTTTCAAAAGTCACATCCATGAGTAAACCTCTCTCTGGCCACTTATCTTCCATAATTTCTGCTTGTTGGTTTGAAATAAAGTTTCCCATAGAATAGATAATGAATTTCTTCTGACCGTCTTTTTTAATCGTTTCCGCTGGTTCCACCACATGCGGATGACCTCCCAAAATAACATCTGCTCCCCATTCGACCATCTGACGATAGAGTTTTTTCTGTCCATCGGTAGGTGTCAATCGATATTCTTCCCCCATTTGAGGCATAACGATCGTGACGTCTGCCTTTTTTTCGGCTGCTTTCAATTCTGACTTGATCTCATCGCGATCAAGATCTGACATATGGCGATTATATTCTTCTGCTGTCAGATTAGCATCCATGCCGTTATAACCATAAGAATAAGCTAAAATGGCGATCTTAATCCCATTCACATTCTTGATGAGCACCTCTTCTTTCGAGCGATTTTTCTCGTATACCCCAACCGCATCTATCCCTAGTTTATTAAAGGTTTTCTTAGTATTTAGGGCGCCCTCTAAACCAGAATC
Organism: Streptococcus jiangjianxini; assembly: GCF_040225085.1. NCBI lineage: Bacteria > Bacillati > Bacillota > Bacilli > Lactobacillales > Streptococcaceae > Streptococcus > Streptococcus jiangjianxini. The sequence goes on from NZ_JBEHGL010000002.1 coordinate 160,375, forward strand.
AAGGATATGGTTATGGGCCAAATCCACCACATCATACCCTGTATTTTTTAAGGTTTGAGCAATGCTCTCAGGGGCATTAAATAAGGGATAGCCTGACAAAGGATAATCCGGAGAAATAGTCCCTTCAAAATCTCCAATAGCCAAGTCAGCACTGGAGATTCTGTCCTTAACATAGGTAAAGTAATCGTCAAAATCGTAAGACCCATCGCTTTTTAAGGCACTAGCATAGAGGACATTATGAATGAGAATGTCTCCATTGGCAAGAACACGCGCTCTTTTGACCTTTTCGTCTTTCATTGGATCTGGCTTTGCCAAAGCATGATAGCCATCAAACAATCCTGCAAAAAGCAAGGACAGAGCAATAAAAGCCAGACAAGCTTTCTTAATCACCGTTAACTGTTTCATCAAGTTATCCTCCTATAGATAGTATACCATAAGAAGCCAATGAATAGATAGCGGTTTCACTGTATCCTTTTTGAGGGATAAATTAACTTGAGTAAAACTGAAAAGTAACACTTTTTTCTGAGAACGCAAAAACCACTCCGAAAGGAGTGGTTAAATCTAACATCAATTAGAATTTTTTACGTTTGCGAGCTGCTTCTGATTTACGTTTACGTTTTACAGATGGTTTTTCATAGTGTTCACGTTTACGTGCCTCTTGAAGAGTACCAGCTTTAGTCACAGAACGTTTGAAACGACGAAGAGCATCATCGAGTGATTCATTTTTACGTACGACTGTTTTTGACATTGATTTCACCTCCTCAAGATAAGATACCATTTACACGGTCTTAATTATTATACTTTAAAGTGATTATCTTGGCAAGATTTTTATCAATTTTTTCCAAAAATTATTGTCAAACGGGTTTGTAAGTCTGGCAAGAGATCTTCTGTAAACCAGGGATTTTTGCTTAGCCAGATATTATTTCGGGGTGACGGGTGAGGCAAAGGAAGATAATCAGGTAAATAATCTTGATAGGCCGCCACGCGGTCTGTTAAAGCCTTTCTATCGTCTAAATAATAGTCCTGCGCTGCTTTGCCTACCAGTAAGGTTAATTGGATATCAGGCATTTCTTTCAATAATTGAGGGTGCCACTTATCTGCTTGCCCTTTACGAGGTGGCAGGTCACCCGATTTCCCCTTGCCAGGAAAATAGAAATCCATGGGTAAAATCGCTATCTGACCCGACTGATAAAAGAACGCTTTATCAACTCCTAACCATTCTCTCAATCGGTCACCGCTTGGATCTTGAAAAAGCATCTGCTTATTTTGAGCCTTAATTCCCGGCGCCTGCCCAATAATCAGAACTTTTGCTTTTGAACTCACTTGGTAGAGCGGTTCAATTTCAGAATCAGTGTAGGATTGGTTATCCTTGTCCGCTTTAATGGCTTTATAAATACTAGTCTTTGACATCATCTTACTCCTCTACTTTTATGGACAGAGGAACTACAATCCAGCGATTAGTTCCCCTTTCACAAGGCCTCCAAGGAAGTCATCAAAAGGATGACCATCCACATGCGACTTGTTTTTAAAGATTCTTACGCCTTCAACGCCTAATCAACTCGTTCTCTAGTCCTAGCTTATCACAATGTTCCATAAGCGACTAAAAATTATCCCAAAGATCACTCAACATCCCTCAAAACGATAACTAAGATAACTAACTCGTTTTCTTCTTAGTATCAACCGCATTTAATGATGTTTGTTGAAGAATAGCATCTACCATCTCCAGATTACCAGCTAGATTAGGGTGTAACTGGTCTGGAAAATATTCTGGATGTTTTTCAGTTCCCTGATATTGATCAATAACCGATACACCAGCCTCCTTGGCTATTTCAGGAATGAGTTTCCTCAATTGACCATCTACCACTCTATTATTAGGAAAAGTGGGTTGCGGATGTTCGAAGAAAACACGGGGTGGGATCATAAGGTAAATTTTGGGGTGACTCTCTAAAGCTTGGTAACGTTTAATAGCTGCTAGGTATTCTTTTTTGAAACGCTGAGGTTGCCAGTAAACATCTCTAGAGTCATTCGTTCCCAACATAATAATGACAATATCAGGAGTCACCTGAAACGATTTCTTTGCTAAAGGCTCTTTAAAGTAGGGCTTAGCAGTATTGGATAACAGGGTTCTGCCACTTAGACCAAAGTTAATGACGTGATACTTTTTACCCAAGGCTTGCTGAAGAAGAGCAGGGTAAGATTCTGTCTCTCGTGTCGAGGCGACACCTGCTCCATAAGTAATACTATCTCCAACAGCAGCTATGGTGATTTTATTCGCCTTGGTCGAGGTATCTCTGGACGCCATCAACTGTGAAAGACTATAAATTCCCATGAGAATCACGACGAAATAGAGTAATCTATCAAACCATTTCTTATGCTGTTTGGTCATTGATACCTCCTTATATTATATTTAGTGCGATCAGCTACTGCCAAAGCGCAAGCCACACACTTAGAATAAGCCATTGTGGATTAGTTTATCGCCTCCAATCGCTTGACGATTCCTGAAAAGGCTCTGACCACAGCTTTTAGTTTCAATTGATAATGCGTTTGATAGTGAACATACGTCTTATCTCGTGTAAGGTAATGAGGCAAAAAATTTGTGGATAACCAACTAAAATACTTGAGCTCGTTTTTGAAAAACGGACATTTTTCGAGGGCTTTTTGGCGTCCTCCAAAACCATACAAATTGACACAACAATTATGTCAGACGAAACGATTGACTTTTTCTGATAGTGTGTCTTTCAGAATCTTCCTCCATTATCTGATATTTTAAATGAAATTTCAAAGAAAATCATTATCAATTCTTGGAAACATAAGAAAAGCTGGTCTCTCAATCCCAGCTTTTCTCATTATAAGATTCAAAACAGTTCTTAAGCCTTCTCAAATTGAGAGTTATACAGGTCAGCATAGAAACCACTTTCGGCCATCAAGGCATCATGATCGCCCTGTTCGATGATGCTTCCATCTTTCATGACTAAGATTAAGTCGGCGTTACGGATGGTTGATAGACGGTGGGCAATGATGAAAGAGGTCCTACCTTCCATGAGTTTGTCCATAGCTTTTTGAATCAACTCTTCCGTGCGAGTATCAACAGATGATGTGGCTTCATCTAGAATCAAAAGCGGTGCGTTTTTCAAAAGAGCACGCGCAATAGTCAAAAGTTGTTTCTGACCGACAGATAAGCTCAGACTATCGTCTAAGATGCTATCATAACCTTTGGGAAGGGTCATGATAAAGTGATGAATGCCAACAGCCTTAGCTGCTTCAACCACTTGCTCGTCTGTTATATGCTCTTGATTGTAAATCAAATTCTCCTTAATGGTTCCTTCAAATAACCAAGTATCCTGCAAGACCATTGAAAAGGCATCGTGAACTTCTTCTCGTCTCATATCTTGGACATTAACTTGGTCAATTCGAATACTACCACTATTGGTTTCGTAAAAACGCATAAGTAAGTTAACAATCGTTGTCTTACCGGCACCTGTTGGACCAACGATAGCAACCTTTTGACCTGGTGTTGCTCGTGCTGAGAAATCAGTAATAACAGTTTTGTCTTTGGTATAACCAAACGTCACCTGATCAAAGTCAACATAGCCCTTTACCTGTGATAGTTGCTGACTTTTATTAGTTTCGTCTTCCATTTCTGGAGCATTAAGAAATTCGAAGATTCGCCCCATCGTTGCAGACACAGTTTGCATTTGAGTGGCCCCTTGAGCTATTTGACCAAGAGGTTGTGAGAAGATACGAACATAGGTCATAAAGGCTACGATTGTTCCCATAGTGATATCGCCATTAATCACTAATCTAGCACCAACTAGACAGACCATAACATAACCAAAGTTACCGATAAACTGCATCATAGGCATCATAATTCCAGAGAAAAATTGCGATTGCCACATACTGCTATAAAGGTTTTGATTGAGTTGATCAAAGGCTGTCTTAGCTTGTTTCCTAGCATTGTAAGAAATGACAAGATTGTGACCAGTGTAGATTTCTTCAACGTAACCATTAACAACGGCAAGATTATCTTGCTGACGTCTAAAGAGTGGCTGACTTTTCATCATGATGACCATGCTAAGCAAAAAGCCCACCAAAACTGATCCGATAGCTGTCCCAGCCATGATACCATTGGTTTTAAACATCATGATAATAGACCCAATCAAAAGGACACTAGCTGAAACTAGTGTGGTCAAACTCTGGTTAAGCGCTTGAGTCATATTGTCTACATCATTAGTCACACGAGACAAGGTATCTCCTTGTGAATGACTATCAAAGTAAGACAGAGGCACACGGTTGATTTTATCAGCAATAGCTGTACGCATACGCTTTGAGAAATGCTGGATTATAGTTGCAATGATAAAACTAGCTGAATAAGACAAAATGGCGCCACCACCATATAATAGTGCTAACTGGAAACCAATATCTTTGATTTTAGCTATATCAACTTTACCAGTAATTCCACTAGTAATCACATCGGTGATTTCTTTTAACTTATCAGGCCCTATAACAGTAATAACGCTTGAACATACGGTAAATATGATAGCTAGTCCAAAAGCCAAACGGAATCCCTTTAAAAAAGGAAGAGACTGGTTGATTAACGATTTTTTCTTAATTGTCACCTTTCAATTCCTCCTTTGATAATTGTGAATAAGCAATTTCTTGATAAACGACATTGTTTGCCAAAAGATCCTGATGACTGCCTTGACCAACAACTTTACCTTGGTCTAGAACCAAAATCTGGTCAGCATCCATAATGGTCGAAACCCTTTGCGCCACAATGAGCTTAGTTACCTGACTAGTCTTCTCACTCAAGGCTTGACGTAGAATGCGGTCAGTCTTATAGTCAAGCGCTGAGAAAGAGTCATCAAAAATCAAGATTTCTGGCTTACGGGCAAGCGCACGCGCAATAGCTAAACGTTGACGCTGTCCTCCAGAAAAATTAGTTCCACCTTGCGCCACTTCTGTTTCAAGCCCTTCTTCTTTGCTTTGAACAAACTCTTTAGCTTGTGCCAATTCAAGCGCATCCCATATAGCAGCATCATCAAGTTGAGCCTGCCTGCTCTCACCAAAGGTCATGTTAGAGCGAATAGTACCACTAAAAAGAACTGCTTTCTGCGGGATATATCCTATCTTATCATTCAAATCTTCGTGACTATAATCCTTAATATCAATCCCGTCGATTAAAATCTGACCAGCTGTCACATCGTAAAAGCGTGGCAGGAGGTTAACTAAAGTTGTTTTACCAGAACCTGTTGAACCAATAAAGGCAATGGTTTGACCAGTGCTAGCTTTGAACGAAACATTCTCAATAACAGCATCTGAATCTTCGGTGTATTTAAAACTGACATTTCGGTATTCAACCTCACCTTTTGTGTCTGCCTTAACAGTTGATTTTTTGTTAAAACTAACACTTGGCTCTAGGGATAGAACCTCTTCAATACGACCTGCTGAAACCAAGGCACGCGGCAAGATAATAAAGATAGCAACCATCATCATGAAGCCCATAACAACTTGCATGGCATAGGAAGAAAAAACAACCATATCACTAAAGACAGTGATACGATCTTGAACACTAGCGATAGCCGCAGCTCGTGAGGTCATCTTGATGACAATATCATCGATCATTTGAGCCCCAATCCAATAGATAGCCAAAGTCAATCCACTTGATACCACCGTCATAACTGGATTCATAAGAGCAAACAATCGACTTACAAAAAGATTCAAGCGCGTTAGGGCCTCATTTTGGACTGAAAATTTAGCATCTTGGTAGTCTTCAGCATTATAGGCACGAAGGACACGAATCCCCGATAGAATTTCCCGCATGGTGGCATTTAGCCCGTCGGTGTATCGTTGTACTTTTTGAAGACGCGGAAAAGCAAAAATCAAGAGTGTTGCTAATAATAGCATAACTACAGCAACTGCAATGACAACAGACCATGTCCACTCGCTGCTTTTACCCCAAATTTTCGTCAAAGCCCAGACAGCCATGATTGGGCCACGTGTCACCACTTGCATCCCCATTGTGATGAGGATTTGCAGCTGTGTTAAGTCATTAGTTGTCCGTGTTAACAGACTTGGTACGGAGAATTGTTTAATTTCTGCATCTGAATAATCCATGACCTGATTAAAAATATCAGAGCGTAGGCGTGTCGTAAAACTGGCTGCCGTACGAGCAGCTAGAAAGCCAACACAGACCGCCATCATAAAACTCCCAAGTGACAAAGCAAGCATCTTCCAGCCTGGCTCCATAATATCGGAAGTGGTCGTTCCTTTCTCTTGAAGTAATTTGGTAATGTCTGACATGTAAGACGGCGTTGCGATATCCATCCAGACCGCCAAACAAATAAAAACGGTAGATAAGGCAATCATCGACCATTCTTTGCCGTTTAAACGTTTAAATAATATGGGCACTAGTCTTTCTCCTTAAACTGCTTCAGATTTTGCGTCAATTGACCTAATACTTTTTCGACAACTCTCCAATCATCTGGCTCGATGTCAATAAATAACTCACTCATTAACTCTCTATGAAAATGCTCTAGAGGCTCAATTTTTGATGCCCCTTTTTGTGTCAAGACCAAGCGCTTATAGCGTTTATCTTCTGTCGATGTTTCCAATTGTAAATAACCATTTTTTTCCATCCGTTTAACAAGGTTACTAGCGACAGACTTTGAGATATGCAGACATTGTTCGATATCCTTTACATAAACATCTCTCCCTTGATGTTTAAAAAGATAGTATAGGGCTCTCCCTTGCGGACCCTTTAGGTGCTCAATATCATGTTTTTGAGCAATATCGCCGGCAGCTTGTTCTAAATCAGAAATAATTTCCTTCAATGCATGTAACGGGTTTTTCATAAACTTTCCTTTCTAAGCTAGAATTCCTGATAAGTTATTATAGTTCTCTTGAGAACTATAGTCAAGGATAAAACACCTTTTTCTGACAATTTAACCAACCCAATGCTTTTTGGGGATACCCTCACTGTACCAGATCAAGCTAGACAGAAAAAAAACATTCATCTTACGCTCAGATAAACACTACATCTATCTTAAAATCACTAACGTCAACGACCACTACTTGTCACACCGTAATCAAACATGTGATGAAAGAATCACAACACCAAAAACACTGCGTATGTAAAGAAAATGCATGTAGCTATTTTCCAGCCACACGCATTTTGAAACTATTTTTGATGACATTTATATAACAGCATGTCTTATCTCTCATTTTCCAGGACACGACAACACATGTTCTACCTAGAAACTAGCAACTTCAACGAAAAAAATCGTTTTTTTAAAACGACATTTTCTTCATACCTTGGCCATGCACCAAGAAAGTGTAAAAATATTGATCATTCCTTTTAAGTCTCATTCAAACTTAAAATTTTGAGCATGATAGGGATCGATTCGGATCCCACACCTCTATACAGTAATATTTCAGAATAACATTTCGAAAGCAAGCTTAAATATAGCCAATAATGTCAGGACTAAACCTTGATTCCTTTGACTTCTTCAACATGACATCATCCAAAAGAATTCGGTAAACCAACTCCGAGAAATTTTTATTTCCCTTTATGCTGGTTTGACAAATGGATATCTCCTGAACCTTAATTTTGAATCATCCTCAGCATTATAGCCAGAACCATCTGTATTCTTAAGGCAGAGCACACAAGCAATCAAGAGGGATCGTTAACTATTTCAAACAGCGAATATCTTATACTAATCACTCTTATCGCTACAAGAAGGACAATCAGCCAAACATTAATATGAGACTGTGACATAGAAACAACTTTTAGCTATAACTTAATGATTAGCAACTTCTCTCACAATGTTTAAAAATTCCGCTGCGACATAGTCTACCTGAACATCTGTCAGCTTTGTATGAAGAGGTAGCGTAATCGTATTGGAATAGTAAGCTGCTGCATTAGGAAAATCAGCCATATCAAATCCCTTGTGACTATAAGCCGAAAATAAAGGCAAGGGTTTGTAATGCACATTGCAGGCTATGCCTTTTTCCGCCATTTTTTGGATAATAAGATCTCTCTGATTTTGATCAATCCCTTGGATATGCGTGATGTAAAGATGCTTTGAAGATTCATAATCATCGCTAAAGTGCTCCAAAACCCGAATGCGTGAGCCCTCAAAGGCAGCATTATAGCGAGATACAATCTCAGAGCGCCGCTTTTGCATCTTTTCATAACGTCGTAACTGTACCAGGCCAATAGAAGCCATAATATCAGTCATATTAAACTTATAACCCGGCAAAACAATATCGTATTCCCATGGACTAGGCTGACTCTTGGTTGGCAACTCTCTTGTTTGCCCATTTAAAGCATAAATTTGAAACTGTTTGTAGATAGACTCACTAACCACACCATTTGTTGCTTTCCAGGTAACAACTCCACCTTCTGCAGTTGTTAAATTCTTAACAGCTTGAAATGAAAATACTGTAAAATCAGCAACATTACTAATATCGACTCCTTTATACTTAGCCCCAAAAGCATGAGCGCCATCAGATAAAATCAAGGGTCTATGGTAGATTTCTTGTAGAAAAGTTTTGGCTCTAAATAGATCTGCTTTGCGATTAACAATAGCTTTAATACGGTCATAATCACAAGGAATTCCTGCCAATTCGACTGGAATGATCACTTTTGTTTTCTCAGTAATGGCTTGCTCTAAAGCATCATAATCCATCTCAAAATGATCAGCCTGAACATCAATCATCACAGGCTTTGCACCAACGTGCTCAATCACACTGCAAGAAGCTGTATAAGTAACGGCAGGGATAATAACCTCATCGCCCGGTCCAATCCCAAATATCCTTAAAACCAACTCCAACCCAGCAGTTGCAGAATTTAAACAAACGGCACCAGCTGCTCCCGTATAGTGTTTGATTTCCTGTTCTAAACGTTTTGTCTTAGGTCCTGTTGTAATCCACCCTGAACGCAGGGTATCAACTACTTCAGCAATTTCCTCCTCTGTAATATCAGGAGATGAAAAAGGTACCATCATTTGCATGTTTCATAACTCTCTCTTTCTCTCATTTTTATCAAACTAATCCCTTACCATTCTTGTCATATTTGTCTAAGCTAAAAACCATCACTAAAACATTTTGGCCTTATTCACCCAGACATTCAACTAATCTCCTACTCCTGTTTTTGTGCAAAGAACACCATTTTTTTAAAATCGTCGACTACTAAACCCAAAACCTGATCAAGGCCCGCATAAATCTCTATAAAGAAGGGCAACTTAAGCCTACGAATAAAACTGTTGTCCTAGACTCGATCATCAATCTTTCCTTACTCATAAAGTCATTCGTTGTGTCATTTCTAACCTCTCACGTCCAGAAAAAGGGAACAATGACTGTTGGTATATAATCAATTTCAAGGTCCTTATCTCATCAAGGTAGGCTTCGAGCTTTCCAATCACTTTGTTACCAAACAAGGACAAGTCTCCTTTGGACATCTCACAATCAGCAATTTCCAAGCTGCTTGGTAAAGTTACTTTGCTCAACACTGGTTTTACCCTTTAGGGGTCTCCAGAACCAGCATCAACGGCCAGAGTCCTCTGTTTTTTCTTAATTCTCATATCCTTCTCTCCATAACCCTCAGTCACTTCGCTTATTAAAATACTAGCTTTCTAATAAAGGTTATACAAGATACCCTGCCTTACTCTATCTTTTTAAAGCAAGAGTTAGCAGTACACAAACCGAATCACAGACTGAAACCTTTCAAACCCTGATAACCGGTTATCACTTCTATCCTCCCTCTACTAAATTACCATACTTAGAAACCAAGAACATCATAACACATCATCCAAACATGAACCTATGGTGTCGAAACATCCTAGAAATATGATGACCATTGTCTTATAGCTACTTCATTTTAGACTACCACCTCCATTCTTAATATCCCTAACATTTTACCTTTATTATCGCAATAATCAGAACTATTGGGCATTATTTCATAATGGGTTAATTCCTTTTAAGTTATATAAGGTTAGTTTTTTATAAAAATACCACAATTAAAATCGTTATTTTATATCATTTACAGTAAATATATTAGAGATTTCATTTTTCGTTTCATATATTATCATACCTTTTCAAGTTTGTCACCTAAAAAAATAATGAAAAAACACTCAAAAAAACCTTTTATTAAAGCATTAGTCAGTTGACTAAATAAAAAAATAACTCTCTTTCTGAAACATTATATTTTCAGATTTTTATTTAGCGATTATCCTTTTTGATTTGTATTTTTTCTAATTTTCTAGTCTGCATTTGCCCAAAATAATGTATAAAAATCTTTTTCACGAATAGTCAGTTTATTTAATCTTATATCTGTTTTTAGAACATATGAAATAACGTGTTTTCATTACTGTTTTTTCTTTTTACTTAAATAGCAGACTATTATTATCATGAATTATATTATCTTTATTTTCTGATTATTCTGTATATTATTTAGAGTATCTATTCAGTAGCACATTTTCTAACATTTCTTGTTAGAAAAGCTTATCAAAAACCAATCCTAGCCCAGTATCTAAGCATTACTCAAAAATATCATGAATTAGGCTATAAAAAAACGTTTAGAAATGTCATTTCAAAACGTTTGTTAACATACAAATATTAGTAAGAACGAATTTTAGAAACCGAAATGCCACCCTTCATCCTCATGATAGATCATTTTCTTACTCATACCACCATCAATGGTAATGGTTTGTCCTGTGATAAAACCAGCTTTTTCGGAAGCTAGATAAAGAATCATGTTAGCAATATCTTCTGGAACACCGACGCGACCGACGGGATGCTGAAGCATATCTGCACCAGAATGTCTCTCACCACTCGTCTCAATCCAACCAGGTGCGACAGCATTAACACGTACCCTACCAGCAAAGGACATGGCCAGAGCATGTGTCAGAGCCGTAAGACCTCCCTTAGCTGCCGAATAACTTTCCGTTTGCGCCTGACTTTGAGCATAACGTGACGATGATAAGTTGATAATACTCGCACCTTGTGCAAAATGCCTAGCAAATAGCTGACTTAAATAAAATGGTGCCGTTACGCCTACCGTTAGGGCCTTTTGGAAATCCTCAAAACTTGCTTGGTCCAGTCCAACCATCATCGGAAGCGCATTATTGACTAAGATATCAACATGACCGTGTTTTTTAATGACATAATCCGCAAAAGTTTCCAAGGTTTCTTTTTGACTGATATCACCAACAAAATAATCTCCTTGAACGATATCAATAATCTCCACTTTGGCGCCAGCTCTTTCGAAGGCCTCAGCAGTCGCTTGACCAATGCCATGAGCACCACCGGTAATAACAACAACTTTATTTTTAAATGTTACATCAGACATATCCTAATAACCTACTTTTCAGCAATCATGCGAGTACCAGTCACAAACATGGTGAAGGATGCCTGCGCTACTGCTTCACCTGCTTGGTTGGAGATGACAACCTCAATAACTTTGGTTTTTCGACCATTATGAAGACAAGTCCCATCAATCTTTAGAGAATCGCCCAAGCGCCCTCCTCTCATATAGTGGATGTTAGACTGCATAGTAACAGCTTCGCTTCCCAATGATAGACAAGTCAACCCCGCCACCTGATCACACAAGGTAAAAAGGTAACCACCATGAGCATTGCCATAATAATTAAGGGATTTTTCGACAATCTCTGTTGAAACAACAACATGTCCCTCTTCTTCCGTCAACAAATCATAATTCTCAAAAACACGAATTTCATGTAATTTATCTAACATCTTACCTCTTCATCCTTCATCAAAAATTGAAAATATAGCACTATTATAGCACTTTTCTAACATTTACACTGCTAGTTCAGCTTAATATAGAAGCATTTGCAACACCGCAAAATCGACAAAATATCAGTTGCATCACTCTAGATCTCGAGTGGGTAAGTATACTGACCATGTGCCAATCGAGAGCTTTTTGGGTCACTTCAAGACCGAGCGTTATGATTTGAAGAAGTACAAGACTTTTGAGAGGTTAGTCTCCGATAATGACTCGAATACCCACTTTTACAAACAGCAACGTTTTCAAGAGCGCAATAAAGACCTCGCCCCTCTTGAGATGAGGAACAAGGCCCTTGCCTAATTTTTTATAATGTCTTTTGTTCTCTTGATAGGTAATAGTTCAGATAATCAGTCTTTTTTGGTATTTAAGCTGAACTGATAAGGATTTGATCAGTAGCAGAGAGACAAGTCCCTAACCATCCAACTTTTTAAGCGGTAACTACCAATCTGCTCTTATACCTATCATGAACGACTGGCTCCTTTAGGTTCTAATAACCTTTGAACAAATCCTAAGCCTATATCAGACAATATTGCCATCAATGCTGTTGGCAATGACCCTGCTAAGATAATGGCACCACCGTTGGTAGCATTAGTTCCTCGGACGATAATATCTCCTAGACCACCACCGCCTACAAAAGCACCAATCGCCGTAATCCCAACGGCAACAACCAAAGCATTTCTAATTCCTGCCATAATAACAGATAGAGAAAGAGGTAATTCTACCATAAAGAGACGTTGCTTTTTAGTCATCCCCATACCTTTTGCAGCATCTACCAAGTCATCATTAACATTCGCGATACCAGCATAGGTATTACTGATAATTGGTAAAAGCGAATAGAGGAAAACCGTCGCAATAACCGTTTTGGTTCCCAGTCCAAGAGCCAACATGATAATAGAAATCATAGCTAACGATGGAATCGTTTGTAAGACATTAGCAATCCCCATGACAAAGCCGCGAAGTTTTCGCTTGCGAGCAATCATGATACCTAAGGGGATACCTACTAGGGCAGCCAGAAGAACACCATAAACAGAAATCAAAAAGTGTCTTAAAAATTGAGAAAGAATGTATGAGCCATTCTGACTAAAATAATAGAAAAATTGTTCAACCGTAGACATCTCACTCATCTTAGTCATTCTCCTCTCTAAAATAATTTTGTTTTTCTAAGAACTGCTTAGCCACTACTGAAGGTTCTAATAATTTATCATCCACTTGATAATTAAGTTTTTGCATCGTTTCTAGGTCAATTTTACCATCAAGCCGATGGAGTAATGTCTTCAACTTAGGATTCTTGCGTAAGAGCTCGTTGTTGACAACCATAGACGTTTCATAAGGTGGGAAAAATTGCTTATCATCCTTTAGAATGGTTAAATGATAACTTGGAATACGACCATCTGTCGAATATCCCAAAACAGACTGCATCTTACCGCTTTCAACAGCATTATAGACCAGGCCAATTTGCATCGGGTAAATGTTCTTGAATGAGAAGCCATAGGTTTCTGTGAATTCCTTGTACCCGTCACCCTCGCGGGTCATCCAGGTACTATCAACTCCTGCCTTAGCCGTATCTGCCACTCTGCTTAAATCCGAAATACTTTCCAGATTGTTTTCCTTTGCATAATCATCTGTGACCATAAAAGCATAAGTATCTGCAAAACCATAGGTTGGGAACCAGGTCTGATCGAAACGTTTTTTGAATTCGCGCTTCACTATTTTAGAAGCTTTTGTAGGATCTTTGATAGCCTTCATGCCAAGGGCCCCTGTGATATCTGTTCCGGTATATCTCGTCGCGGCAATGTCAGCATCACCTCGTAATAAAGCTTCGTGGGTGACGCTAGAAGAGCCAAGATTAGAAACTAAAGTTGCCTTACTGTCAGTTTCATGCTCAATTAATTCAGCAATCATATTAGCAATAATGCTTGATTCTGTCGTGTTCTGCGCAGCAATTTTGACTGTTTTTCCTTCACTTCCCTTCGCAAGTCCGCAAGCAGTGAGGGCAAGAAGTGATATTAAAGTGACACCTGCTACTATTATTTTTTTCATTCTCATCTATGCCTCCTCCCTCTTCTGTCTTGGCGTTAGAGCAACTTCTAGTTTACCAAGAAGAAAATCAGCGACCAAGGATAATAAGATAACAGGAATGGTGCCACCAATAATAAGTGGCGGTTGAAAAAGACTCAATCCACTAAAAATCAAATCTCCCAAACCACCTGCACCAACGTAGGATGCTAGCGTTGCCCAAGCAATGACATAGATAGCTGACAGACGAATCCCCGTCATAATGACTGGCATGGCCAAAGGAAGTTCTACCTGCAAAATAGACTGGCTCGGTTTCATCCCCATTCCTTTAGCACTGTCTTTTAAAACAGGACTCACATTTTCAAGACCGATATAAGTATTTCTTAAAATGGGTAATAGGGAATAAATAAACAGCGCAAAGATAGCTGGTAATTTGCCAACCCCAAATAAGGGAATCATCATGGCTAGCAAGGCTAAACTAGGAATCGTTTGTAACATACTAGCCAAGCCAATAATCACTTTGGCTAGTTTTGGATAGCGCGTTAAAACAACGCCTATCGGAACTGCTACAAGAATACCAAGAGCTAAGGCAATAGCAGAAATATAGATTTGCTCCCAAGTTTTGTGAAGAAGTTGCCCACCATATTGGGCTAGGAAAGCATTAATGTCACTCATTTTGACCTCCCTCCTGCTCTTGAGACCCCCAAATAACATCATACATCATGTCAACAAGAGCTGATCTGGTGACAATCCCAGTAAGATGTCCCTGATCATTGACAACAGGCACGTATTTCAAACCACGTTTGAGAATTTTTTGAGAAGCATCTCGTAAAAGGGCATCTTCTTTAATTTTAAAAACATCTTTTTGAAGAATATCTGATACCAAAAGATTTTTACGATACTGATTACTGATAGATTCTAAATCAATCAATCCGATTAGCGTTTGATCTTCTGTTACAAGTAAAGTATCAACACGACGTTCCCTCATTAGGGTAATTGCATCTGAAATGGTCTGATCAGCTGTTATGGAAACAGGATTTTTAAGCATAATAGATTTAACAGGTGTAATATCCATTTGAGCTTGCATCAACCGTTCTTCACCAATCATTTTTTCAACAAATTCTGTGGCTGGATGATGCAGGATCTCATCTGGCGTAGCCACTTGCACCATTTGCCCATTATCCATCACAACAATACGACTAGCCAATTTCAAAGCTTCATCCATATCATGTGTCACCAAAACAATGGTTTTCCCCATTTTTTCTTGTAAGGTTTTAACGAGATCCTGAATTCCCTCACGTGTGATGGGATCAAGAGCACCAAACGGTTCGTCCATCAAGATAACATCTTGATCAGCTGCTAAAGCACGAATAACACCAATCCTTTGTTGTTGACCACCTGATAATTCAGATGGGTAACGATCTAAAAATTCTTCAGGTAATTCCACCAGTTTGATTAATTCTTTAGCTTTAGCTTTTTTCTTATCTTCAGGCCATTTCAAAAGCTTGGGAACCAAAGTGATATTTTCATAAATAGTCATATGGGGCATAAGACCGATATTTTGAATCACATAACCAATTTTTCGGCGCAGATGAATAGGATTGATGGTCGAAATGTCTTTTCCCTCAAAATAAATATGACCTTCCGAAGGTTTCAACATGCGGTTAATCATCCGCATCAGAGTTGTTTTTCCCGATCCACTAGTACCAATAAAACAAATAAATTCCCCAGCATCTACCGATAGATTTGCTGTGTCAACAGCGGTATTATTACCGTATATTTTTTTGATATTTTTAAATTCAATAATAGGTTGATTGGTCATCCTTTTCTCCTTGAAATTAGTCGAATTTTCTAAAATTAGCGCAAAAAACAAATATAAAACGCTATTATTGACCACACTCTATGAGTATTAGAATGGTCAGATTTAGATATAGTATAACAAAATTACACCATTTTTACTATAATTACCTGAAAATAAAAAGACTATTAACAGCTTTTTACTAAAAATAGCAGCTAAAACACTACTAATCCTGTGATAAAGCATTAGAAACAAGGTTGATTTTCAAAACTTACCATCAAAAAAATAGTTTTCTCTAAAATCAAAAAGCTTCTAGAAATGATTACCAAATAACAGCCAAGCACGCGTGTACATTGATTATTTGAAAAATAACCCTTAGCAAATTGAGCCATACCCCCCCTAACAATCACTGATAATTAGCGAAAACCAAACTTCTTCAGCTTCTCCAAATTGTAATGATTGAGACATACTGCTAACCCTTTTCTTCTCAGCCTTATCCGCCAAATACAAAATGTCTCTTTACTGCTACCTAGCCATTTTATAGCAACAATTATCTCCTTGACATCAACTTCTCTATTCTAATCAGACCCCCTCTAACCATATAAGAAACTTGAGTATCCATTGCTGTTACCAGCATAGTTCTTTCCTCTGAAATAACTATATAGTAATATGCGCCATCCATAAACCCTATCTCTAACATTAGCTGAATCGCTTTAAACTCTTGTAGAGATAGGGCTTCTATTATAGACTTCTAGTTCATAGGATCTTAATTGTCGACAAGAACATCGTCATAGTCGTTTGTCTTGTTAAAGAGATTGATAGCATAGGAACAACTAGCTGACACGTTAACGTTTGCTTCACGCGCTTGCCAAATGATTTTTTCAACAAGTTTTTTGGCAATCCCTTGACCGCCATATTCTGAATCAACAAAAGTATGATTGATGTTCCAAACATCACCTGTTACCTGATAGGTACACTCCCCTATTTCTTTACTTCCATCATGAGCAACAGAACGCTGCTCTTCTGCTTTAAATGAGATCGTAACCATTTGAAATCCTCCTTCACCTTAAATTATAAACCATAGTATTCATTTTTCAAATAGACCAAAACTATTAAAGGAAAAATCCTGATAATAGTTATGTCATCTTTTAAAAATGCAAGAATTGATCCAACCAATGACCGCCATAGATCCAAAAATAGCTATAAGAAATGATTGATAATGGGCGACAAATGGCTAGTATCATCATCAATCTTTTCTCTGTCATCTTACTCAAACCAGCCAACATAACGGTGATATCCGCCGGACCGATCGGCGCCAGCATAACAAGGGCTACTAATTTTTGAAAATAATGTCCAAAAAATCGGTCCTCATAAGCTGATAACTTCTCTTCTGAAAGCATGAGATGAATCACTGATCGTCCGAATTTCCTGATCAAACGAAACAAAAGCCAGCTGCCTAAAAGAATCCCTAAATAATCTAATAAAAATCCTAAAATAGGTCCAAAAGCTAAAAAGCCTACAACCGTAATAACTCCACCAGGAATTGGGGCAATCAAAACCTGAATAACTTGTAATCCGAAAAACAATAGTGAGCCTACGACCAAATCTTTTTTAATCAGGTTCTGCAAAGCATCCGGATTGTGAATAATATCTAAATTGACCACCAAAAAATAAACAAAAACCAAAGATAAAAGAAGTATTATCGTTGACAATATTCTAATGAAAGAACGAGTTGTTTTTTTAGGGTTATTCATAACGTAAAGCCTCAATTGGATTTAATTGACTCGCTTTATTGGCAGGAAGCAATCCAAACATAATACCAATACAAGCTGAAAAAGTAATGGCAATAAAGGCAACATGTAATGAGACAGTTGCTCCTGGCAAACTCATTGCAGCACCTAAACTACCGACAGCAATAAAGGCAAGTAAAAGACCTAGACACCCACCTAACACCGTTAAGACCACAGCTTCAATCAAGAATTGTGTCAAGATATTACGACGGGTAGCACCCAAAGCTTTTCTAAGACCAATCTCCCTGGTTCGCTCAGTCACTGAAACCAGCATGATATTCATAACACCAATACCACCCACCAAGAGCGAAATACCGGCAATAGCACCAATAACGGTTGTCATAATACCAAACTCTCGATTAATGTCCTTCAAGATAGCACTATTATCCGCCACCATGTATTTACCATTTCGCTCCTGTGATAACTTAGTCAGCTCCTTAGCAGCCATTTTACCTAAGGTCTGACTATTAGTCACATCATTGACATGAACAAAAATTTGACTAACCTCATCTGTTTGAAATTCTTGAGCCACTTGGGTATTTGTCATAACAGCTGCACCATTGATACCTGCCGAATCATTGGAAGCCTTAAAGACACCTATTACCAAATAGTCCTTATCCCCAACTGTCAAAATCTTGTTTAATGCTTTTTTATAGTGCTTTTTACCGAATAGTCGATCTGACATGACGGTATCAATCATAATAATTCTAGAAAAGTGACTATAATCTCCTCTTTGGAACTGACGTCCTTCAACAATGTCATAATTTTTAACTTCAAAATAATGTTGACTCACGCCGGTAATCATGGCATTATCTAGTTCCTTTTTGTGATAAGATATTTTACCATTAGCTGAATTAGTCACAAAATAGGAATCAATCCCTGGAATGGTAGAAACTATTTGATCTAACCATTCCATTTGGACCGGTTTTTCGGAACCTCCTTCACCAAAAAAGGCAGCGTAGGGGTCATCGTCTTCACCTTTTTCCTTATAGTATAACCTAACTTGCTTCTGGTCTCCAGTAAAACTATCAGAAACACTTTTTTTCATTGCATCCCCTAGCCCCATAATGATAACAACTGCGGCCACCCCAATAATAATTCCCAGCATAGTCAAGAAGGAACGCATTTTATGGCTAAGTATTGAACTAAAGGCAAATCTCCAATTTTCCACACTTTCCTCCTAATCTATTCGAACACTCTCCGTCGTATCTAGTGTCATTTCACCATCACGGATAACAATCTTGCGTTTTGCATAATCAGCAATCTCTGGTTCATGAGTGACCATAATGATGGTTTTTCCTTCATTGTTTAAAGATTGAAGCAATTCCATAATCTGCTTGCCTGTTTTGGTATCCAAAGCCCCCGTCGGCTCATCAGCCAAAATAATGGCAGGATTGTTCACCAGGGCTCGTGCAAGGGCGACTCTTTGTTTCTGACCACCTGATAATTCTGATGGTAAATGTTTTATCCGATCACCAAGCTCAACTTTTTCTAAAAATTGTTTGGCTAATTGTTTTCTTCGACTAACACTGACCCCACCATAAATCAGAGGCAGCTCAACATTCTGCAAAGCATTCATTTTGGAGAGTAAAAAAAACTGTTGAAAAACGAATCCGATTTCCTGATTACGCACTTTAGCTAGTGACTTACTCGATAAGCTAGAAACAGACTGCCCATCTAGATCATAACTCCCTGAGCTAGGCCTGTCTAAAAGACCTATAATATTCATCAGTGTTGATTTCCCTGATCCGGATGGTCCCATTATAGCTAAAAAATCACCTTCACAAACGGTTAAATCGATCCCTTTTAAAACCTGAAGTTCTTGTTCACCGTTTCGATAAGACTTCGTAATGCCTTTTAATTGCATTAATACCTTGTTATTCTCCATGACTATTTCCCCTTGCTATTAGATTTAGGAGCTTTGTCAAGTATTATCTTATCGTCACTTATTTTTTGACCCTCTTTTAAAGCTTTACTAGGATTATCAATAATTCGGTCATCTTTTGCCAAACCGCTTAAAATTTCCTGAGCTTTAGCATCTGCTCTGCCAGTCTCAACTGTCTGCCTGCTGGTCTTCTTCGTTAATTTGTCATAACGCCATACGTAGTCTTTTCCTTTTGAATGAACAACAGCCGATGTAGGAACTAGCAGAGATTCTTTATTGTTCACCACTTCAACAGATACTGTAAACCCTTGTTTCAATGCTTCTAAATCACTGGTGATATCAGCTTTATATTCGTATTTGGCACCGCTTGATCCAGCGTTAGAAGCATCACCCGTACCAGTGGCTTGTTCTGGATAATCTGAAATGCTGCTTATTTTACCTTGCCATTTTTTATCTGGATAAACTTTGGATTTGATAACAACCTCATCACCTTTTTTAAGGTTTGCTAGGTCATATTCTGTCAGTTTTCCTTTTACTTGTAATTCTCCTTGTGTTGCAACATGAACAAGCGTTTGACTTTCTTTAGCAGATGGGTCAATGGAATCATTCACTTCAACAACTGTCCCATCTACATCACTCAAGACAACTGTCTGATTTAATGCTTCTTGAGCTTTGGCTACTTCAGATTCAGCATCAGCGTAAGCATCATACAAATCTTGTAATTGCTGATTATAGGTTTGCCCAGTTGCTGAGCTTGCTGGCGTTGCCTGACTTGTCGCTGAATCAGAACTTCCCATATCTTGCTCATTTCCTGTATCTGCAGGAACGACGGCTTGTGTCCCATAAGTTTGCAACGTATTTATTTGACGGCCTACTTTATTTAGATGTCGCACAGCTGTATCATAACTTGCTTGAGCACTAGTTGCATCATATTGAACCAGCTGCTGACCTTTGCCAATTTGTTGACCAACTTCGACAGTCACGGTAGCTGAACTGCCTTTAGAATTATCATAATAAACATACTGTTCAGATATGGCTGACACTTTTCCAGATAATAAAGTGGATGAGGCAATTTTCCCACTTGTGACTGTGCTAGTCTTGTATCTCGTTTCCTTTTTAGCGTTATGACGAGAGGTTGCCATCTGATAAACACTAAAACTACCTATCAACAGAGCCAGCCCACCAAGACCTATCCATACTTTTTTCTTTAAATCCAAACTTTTGGCATGTCTTACCATAATAACCTCCTTGATAATTTGTATTATTATAGATTTTTTTCACAAGCAATGCAAGCGATTACTGGAAAATGGGTATTTTCGGAAAATATAGTCAATTGGAACTAGAGTTCTATCATTTCTTGAATCAGGGCTTACATAAGCTAAGATCAAGTTTGCAAGGCGCACCTTCACCAGAATATCGATTCGGTTTTTCTGATGAAAGCGACGAGGTTATGGTGTTTTCAAAGGAACGATAGGTTGTGTCATCAAAATAGCCTCCAGTTCTGTTTTCTACTAACAGCATACAGGAGAACTGACAATCTCAGTAGATACCTCGTTATGGAGCGCTTACCAAGGAACTGAGACGCTTACACTATAAAAAAGAAGACCTAGAAGGTCTTCACAGATTGAAGACAAAGTCCATTTTAGACATTTTCTTCCAATCTTTTTATTTGTAGCTCAAAACACTCAAAAATATTGAAATAACAGCGTTTATAAAAGTTTAATGATTATCTGTCAAACTACAAAATTTCCAAACAGAGACAAATTGTTTCCGTTCTCCTTACAGAAATAATAGCATTGCGTCTCCCACGATAACTCTAACGATTGTATATCTATTAATTTCTCAAAACATCCACCAATCTCTTAACAGTCTCTGGCCACACAAACTGCTCACGAACACGAGCGAAAAGATTTTCTTGCATAATGGCACGACGTTTATTATCGGAAATTAATTCTACCAAAGCATTGTATAATGATTCTTTATTCTCTTCAATAATAATTCCTAAACTTGAATCATTGATAACTTCCTTTGTACCACCACGATCAGTGGCAATAACAGCAGATTTCAAGCTGCCTGCTTCTAATATAGACGTTGGAAGTCCTTCTGGAAACATCGAAGGGTATACAAAAATATCAGTCTGGTTCATTAATGACATAGTCTTTTCAAAGTCTAATTTCCCAAGGAAATGTATATCAGTTCTTCGATATGTCTCTTTTAATTCCTCTAAAATTGGCCCATCACCTGCAACCATCAATATTTTATCGGACGATTCAGGAATCTCAGAATAGGCTTGAAGCAAGAGTTCAATACCCTTTTCTCGAATAATTCTCCCTGCATAAGTAATAACTAATTTATTGTCTAAATCTGTAGAAAAACGTTTATTTGAGAATTTCTCAAATAAGTCAGCATCAACTGAATTATAAATAACACCATTTCCTTTGATATTAAAATGTTTCAACCAGTTAAGGCTACGTTCAGAAACAGCATAAAAATCACTACAAAACTGTTTTAAATAAGAAGTTAAAAGGTGTTCATATATTGCACCAAAAAAATCTAAAAATCTATTTCCTACTGTAAAATGACTACTACCGTGGTCAATAATAAGAGGAGAAATACCTCTTCGTTTTGCAAAACGCACCCCTAGAGTTGTCGTTAATTGAAAACGTGTATTACAAATGATATGGTCAACTGATTCATTTTCCAATTCCATCATAAGCTTTTTAAACTCTGAATTATGATTTAAAATCGGATATCGCATTTTAAATAGAGAATAACTTGGTAAACGATAAATTTTAATCGCATCATTCTCCTCAATACTAGGTAAACTCTCATCATGTTTTGAAGCAACAATAATAATATTATATCCCGCCTCTACGAGATGTTTCGTTAACTTTTCTGTAAAACGTTCTACTCCCCCTAAAAATGGTAAGTAAAAGCCCGAGAAAATAACAATTTTATTTGCTTTCATTTTTAGTTACCTCAGCCAAAATACCATCTTTTAATCCTTTAATCATTGCAGATAACTTTTTAATCTTATGATTTTCAAATAGGGCAACTTTTATAAATTCATCTCTTGTATGACGTAAATAACCTAGCCTTAAATTTGATTTTCCATATTTTTTAATCAAATAAATAGTATTTCTAACCATATAATATCTTCTAAAGGCAGAATGGTTTGATGTATAAGCTTTTAAACCAAAGAAATTTATAGGAGTTGCAGAGCCAACTTCATGTAAAAAACCAACCTGATTGATGCGGTAAATTTTATAGCCTAATCGAGTAAATTCGAAATTGATATCAAAATCAACAAAATCTATAAACATCCATTCATCAAATTTCCTTGATTTTTCAAATGCTGCTGTATTCATTAAGGCAGCAGAAGTAATGACTACTTCAATTTCTTCGTAAGGCAACCGAGGCACTGTTGTGTCTTTTTTATTAATATCTTGAAAAACACAAGATAATGTTCCAACATCTGGTAATCCTATATAAGGTGTATAAATTGAAATCAAATTATTTTTAACAACTGTATCCTGGTCCAAAGTTAAAAACCAGTCGTACTGATAATCAATAGCATAATTTCCAATGACATTTAAAGCAGCTGCGATTCCTTTATTGCTATGCAAGGGAATAATTTCTGCTTTTGAGCATTTCTCCTGAATATTAACTAAATTTGAAGATCCATTATCAACAATAATCACTTTATCAACCTGCGGTAAAATAGCTTCAAAATTTTCTTGAAGACGATTAATATCTGGGTTAAAAGTGACGATTCCTGCTAGTAGTTTCATAGCGATTTCTTTCTAAACTCTCTAAACAATTCAAAAATAGGGGCTTTAAGTAATAGTAATATAATAATATAAATTCCACTGCCTACCAATCCTTTTATGATGAATCCTATTAAATTTATTGGTAAAACACTACGTAATGAATGTAGGGTGCTAGCTACAATTATAGCCCCAGCAGTATATTTCCAAAGACCTTTTGTCAATTCTTTAAAAGTAAATATGTCCCTTAAAGATATTGCCTGATATAAGGATACAATAAATTCAGTAATAACTGTAGAAACTGTTGCTCCCATGGCGCCCCATATAGGAATTAAAATAATGTTTAAGATTATATTTGTAATTAAACCAGCAACTGCTGAAAGAGTGTAGGGTTTAGTTCTTTTAGAAGCCAACAAGTACTGTGTTCCCAGCGCATTACCATATGAGATAAACAAAATCATAATTGATTGTACTGCCATTAAAGGACCTACAAGAGCATAGTCTTTACCAAAGAAATAAATGGCAAAGGTCGACGATACCCCAATGATGCCCCCTATCATAAGTAATGAAATAGCATTACTTAAATCAATTAATTTCAGCAATAATCTTTTAGCTTCATTTTTTTTCCCCTCAGAAAATAAACTTGACAATCTTGGTAAAAAGACTCCGCCCAGTGCAGAAACAATTGTAAACAATATTCTTACTATTTTGTCGGACTGATCAAAAAAACCAGCACTAATAACTGAATCCATAGATCCGAGCATACTTTTGTTTAAAGAAAGATATATCTGCATTGTAATCTGTGGTAAAAAAAGCTGAATTGTAGGTAATAAATGTTTTGTTACTTCAAGCTCATTTAAAGCAATTTTTTGTATTTCATTTTTTAAAAATGGCCAAACAGTTAGATTCCCAAGAAGCATTGAAAAGGTTATCAAGAAAATGTAAGTGCCTAAATCATTTTTATCTTTGATTAATATGAAAGTCAAAGCTACTGTTGTAAACTTAACTATCGTGTTTCTAATAACAATTTTTTTAAAATCCTCTATACCTTGGAAATACCATGAAATATCAAACATCACTGCCAAAAGATTAAGTCCTTGAAGAAGAAAATAAGAATGCCATTTATTAATACTTGAAATAAAAATTAAAAAACAAAGGGATGCCAATCCTGTTGATAGAAACTTTAATAAGACAAGTTCCCAAAAAACTTTACTTCTTTGATATCTATCTTTCTGAACGAAAGCAATCTCTCTATTACCATATAAAGCAATTCCAAGCGCTCCTGCCAAACTAAAGTAGGTTACTATTGAATTAGTGTACGCATTAATCCCTATTCCTTCTGGTGACAGAACCCTTGAAACATATGGAACTGTTAATAATGGTAATATTAGTGCCAATATTTGATAGCTGGCATTATAAAACATATTTTTTACAAGCTTCATATTTACCTCATAATTAAACCTACTGTAGTATCAAAAATCAGTAATAAATTTGTTACTATAATTAAGAAAAATAATAAAACAGGAACAATTTGTCGGCTATATCTATTTAAACGAGGCTTTATGCTAGATGCTGTTATTTGGAGAAGTAACAAGGTAGGAGTAAAATACCTTCCTTGGACACCCTCTATATAGCTAGTTCTAGCGTCATTATAACTTAACATCGTATAGTAAACACCTAAGACACCAACAATAAAGAAAAGAAAAGATAACAAACCAATGGCTTTACGTTTAACAAATTTCTGTTCCATAAAAAGGACTAAGAAAAAAAACAAGTACCAAACCGCAGTAATCCAGATTGGCATATAGTTTTGACTAGGATACGGCGCAACTAACCACGATGAAATATCGTTTGATAATAATTCTGATCCAGAATAATTATAACCAAACGTCATTAAATACCTTTGTAATACACGAAAAATTCCTCCATGATTTCTAGTTAGTATTATGAGCATAGAAAAAGTAATAAAGGAGCCTAAAATTATAGCTATAATTTTATTTTTTTTAGACCATGAATTTACATTCATTTTATCGGAAACTTTTAATCTTATATTTTTGAAACAATCGGTATAGGTAAACTCAAGAACTGGCCAAAATAATATGAACAACCAGTAATTCCATTTTGCACCTAATAAAATGAGCAAGGTCGACAATAAAAACTGGACTCTTTTATCGGAACTGATACGACCATCAACAACTGTGTTTATGACTAACATTAAGAATAATCCTACCGCTACAAATCCGGTAGAATCGTACGATAAACTTGCAAAAGAATTGATTACTACTGGACTCAAAAAAACTAAACAAAAAAGTAGTTTCCCTTTTTTTACTTTTTTTATCACAAAATAAATAATCGTACTATTAATAATAGTTGATAAAAATCGAGCAGTTGTTATCATAACTCCCATAGATGGGTATATGTGTTTCCCGAGAAAAAGTCCAATTCCTGGTACAAGATGCCCCCAAAATGTAAAATCAAGGTATGACAATCTAATATTTCGTGGAACTTTTTCTTTTTCCACAAAACCACCTCTATTAAAATAATAAGTTTCTAACCGTGTGCCATTTTTATAGAATTCAGATTGTCTAGTCATTCCTGAATCAACTTTGTATTCATTATACTGTGATGCATCTATAATTGAATCTGTAACCATTCCTGATACTGCTAAATGATATTGACCATCCGGCTCGTTAAAAAACGGCATAAAGAGACTAAAAATCGTCCCTAAAGTGATAGCTAAGGTTATATAAACTTTATGTATTTTTTTGTCTTTAAAGATATTAAATATCTTTTTCATATAAACTCCTGCATACTATTTTTTTAAAAGAAATACTATATCTCTCATTCGATTAGAAAAACTGTCATAGTACCGTTTTTTAGTGAGTATCTGTTTAATTGTGGCAAGCCACTTACGATTCATAGCATTATGCAATCTTTCATTTGCAAAATCGAGATAGAACAATGATAAAGAATACCATTGACTCTTTTGCTCGCATAAAACATCTGATAAAATCTGATAGTAACTAGTTACAAAAGTCAAATCTTGAAGATGATGCTTTCTAGAACTTTTCAAATTCAAAAGATTACCACTAGCATTTCCACCGTGTCTCTTGTGAATTCCTACAGGACGATTAAGATTATAGCCTGTTCCTAGAACACCGGAGATTCCCGTCATAAGATTATCATGCGATAATACTTGGTTATCTTGATAATGAGGAACAATCTGATCAATAAATGTCTTTCTTATACAAAATGTCCAACCTTGACGATAATTGTGATAACTCATATCAAACGGATACTTAGATAACATTTTTTGCCCATCTTCGAAGGTGAAATTCTTTGGAACAGTGGCATTTTCTCCAAAAGTAATCACATCAATATCACCACTCAAAACATCAATTGAGTGATTTTCTTCCATATGTGCTACCTGAGTTTCATTTTTATCCAAATACCAAGTATCATCTTGATCACTGAAAAATATATAATCAGCATCAAGGTGGCTTGCATCGCGTAATAGCTCGCGAAAATTTAAGCGCCAATGCAAATTCGTTTCATTTTTAGTGATTGACCATCCTGTCAAATGATAACGATCAATATAATCTGTCACAATCTTAATTGTGTCATCAGTTGAACAATCATCACGTAGCAAGACGTAGTCTGGCCGCAGAGTTTGCTGGCGGATAGAGTCTAGTTGCTCTTCAATAAAATCCTGACCATTATAGGTAGCCATCAAAACAGCTGTCTTTATCATGTCATTCCTCAAAACTTTCAACTGTCTTTTTAATACCTTCTTTTAACGATACTTCTTTATGCCATCCAAGAGACTCCAGTTTCTTGGTATTTAATTTAGTTCTTCCCATCCTACTATAACCTTTTCCCATCACCTTCGGAATATCAAAGATAAGTTCCAATTGGCGATTTGGAAAACTATCAATTAATAATTGTGCCAAGTCTCGAATCATGATAGGTTCATCTTCATTAGCAACATTGTAGGCTTGACATTTTTGGGCATTGAGTAGCACAGTGAATAAACCTGTAACAGCATCTGATAAGTAGCAAAAAGCTCGTTCTGCACTACCATCGCTTTTCAATACTATGTCTTCACGTCTTACAACATTATTCAGCAAGTCGCTCATAATACGGCCATCATTAGCCAGTTCCATTCCTGGTCCGTAAGAATGAGCCAATCTAGCAACCGTATAAGGGATGGCAAATTGATCATAATAGGATTGCAACATTGTCTCTGCCATTCGCTTACTTTCTGGATAACAAGCTCTACTTTCCAAAATGTCAAAGGCGCCGTATGCTTGCTCATCAATATTATCTTCTATGGATTTTCCATAAATTTCCCTTGTTGATAAAAATAAGAAATTTGTTACATTCTTATCCTTGGCAAACTCTAACAAGTTCATCGTTCCAATAGTATTTGCCTTAATGATACCAACCGGGTCATTAAGGATAAATCTAGGACTGGCATTACTCGCTGCATGAATAATATAATCAACATTACCACCATAGTCAAAAGGATTATTGACATCATATTCTATGAGTTCAAAATGGTAATGACCTTCAAGTCCCCAAAAGCGTTCTTTAGCTTTTTTAATGTTACGTGCAGTTGCTAAAATAGTAATACCTGCATCGTAATATCTATTTAAATAAGCAAGTACATAGACTATATACGTAGCTAACATCCCATTAACACCAGTTATTAAAACTGTTTTACCATTGAGTTTTTGCCAGTCAATATAGGAAGCCGCTGTTATTTGCTGCATGTCACTTTGAACAATCTTATTACTATAATTAATCATAATCTAAATTCCAAATATTTGAGCATTTTCTCGCGCATCAAAGAGGGCTTTGAAGGTATAAAAGTCGTCTGGAGTCGTAATTTTAATATTTTCATAAGGACCTTCTACAATCGTCAAAGGCTTCTGGTACATTCCCATTAATGTACTAGAATCAATAGCATCTACAATCCCATTAGAGATGGCATCACGCTCTATTTCTAAAATATCCTTCAAATAAAAACTCTGAGGCGCTTTAGCAATATAAGATCTTGTTCGATCGACAACTTCATCAATAACCCGATCTTCGTTAATTAAAACAACCGTTTCTTTAGCAGCGACAGATGTAATCGCTGAACCAGATTCTTTAACGGTTTGAACGTTTAATTCCAGTGTTTCAACATTAATTAGTGGACGAACACCATCATGTATCAACACAATATCTTTATCGCTCGTCGCTATTTTTTCCGCTGCTTCTAACCCATTAAAAATAGATAGTTGCCCAGTTTTCCCTCCTGGAACAATTGCTCTAACTTTTTTTAAATTAAACTTAGGGATTAGGGTTTCCATATAATCCAGCCAGTCACTGACACAAACCACTATTGTGGCATCGATTGCAGAGCACTGCTCGAATATTTCCAAGGTGTGGACAATAATAGGTTTTCCATGTACTTCTAAAAATTGCTTAGGTTTCCCTTTTGAACGCATGCGGGAACCAACACCTCCAGCAAAAATAACACCAATATTCATCGTTAGTCCTCCTTCCAATACCACATGTAATAGTCATGATTTTGACGCTTATTTTCAGGAGGTAACTCCATATAAGAGGCGCCATACAATTGTGTTAAGTAAACATGATGATTCTTGATTTTTCGTGTCGTCAAATGCTCAAAGGCAATATCTTCGAATTCGTCAAATAATTCCTTTGGAAAACACTCTTTTAAGCGATAGCGCGAATCAGCAAAGCCAATATAAGGTGAGTCGCTTCCGTTATACCTTTGCATCACTTTATCGGTTTCAACAGCCATCTTTTTTGTTTGTCCATGATGTTTGACAAATCTTGGAAATCTTAAGAACAGACGAGCAAATGCGAATACAGCGTTTGAACCACTTGCATATTCTGGAAAAGAGGTGCTAAGTAAGTTTTCCGTTGATGAGTGCACTTCCTTAAAAAATGCTGTGCGTTGTTCAGACGATTCTGGCAACTGATCCATTGGAAAAATATCAATAAATAGGCCTGTCCATGGATGCATCCGATCTGTTTTACTTTGCATGATTGTCTTAGTGCTATACAATTTAGCAAACGGAAGTAAATTTTTCTCAGTAGAGTGATGAAGTAATTTATAATCAGGATTATCCTCTTTAGATAAAGCATCTATTAACTTTTCATAGTCACTTCGTTTAAGCATAATATCAATATCATCATCCCAAGGGATAAAGCCTTTATGCCGAATAGCACCTAACAGACTTCCACCTCCTAAAGAATACTCAATATTATTTTTTCTAGCGAAATCATCTAAGTAGTCCATCATATCTAGCTGAACTTTCCTGATTTCCTCGTTTGTCATTTTTTTCATTATATACCCTAACTATTTATTTTCAATAAAAGTGTTAATATTGTTGATGCAATTAAAACAATTATTAAAGTGCCAAGCACAGTCATCACATATGGATTTGGTATTCTGTTTACTTTTTTATTTTTAGGATTCAAAGAAAGTGCATTATACTCATTTTCATTATATTTCATATCTAAAATACCTCCGTTTATTTGATAATTCGAAAATTGAGCTTTTTTTTCGCTTTCCTCACTTACTTTAAAAATGATTGGTTGAATTTCTAATTTGTAATTGTCAGGGACTTCTACTTGATATAAAACGTATTTATAACTGCTAGATAAACCTTTTAGGGTAAACAAAGCCTTAAAGATTGTCTTCTGTGTCTTTTCATTGAAATCCCAAACCGATGTATCAAGTTCAAAAGGTTGTTTCTGACCATCAATATAGTAATTGTTATTCCCCTTAATCACCATACCCTCTTTCTCAGAAATATTTATTTTTTCATTGAATTTAACACTTTGTTTTTTCCATTTTGGTTTCCCACTATTAGCACCACTATACAAGTAAAAATTATTATATTTATCAATTTTTCCTAAAACATATTTTCCGCCAGTCGTCAAAGTATTGTCATGTGAATCGTACATGGCAAAATTTATGTTATAACTAGATAATTGAGGAGTTTCATAAAAATTTTTTCCATCGTTTACAAAAATTCCTTGTTTTACTTTGGAGTTGAACACATCATAAGTTTCACTAAAAACATCTGTGCTAGTATCATTTGATATCTGAGTCTTCATTTGATACTGTACTTTTGCGGTAACATGCCCTTTTACTTCTACATAATCATGGCTTCTACCAGTCAGATCAACTTTTAATCTATAAATGGACTGAAGTTTTGATAATTGCTTAGCAATTTTACTTAATCGTTCGCTTTCTCTATATTCATCGCCAATTTTATAATCAATAATATTTTCAATGATATTTAATGATGTTCCACCTGTTAATTTTCCTTTCTCTCCTTTTCGAACTGGATTAATCTTGTAACTCTGCTCATAAGGATAGTTAATTGACTCAATTACAAAATTAGGAGAAATATCTAGATAAATTGTATCTAAATGTTTTATAGGAATTTTATAGGTTACTGTTTGACCGTAGTCAACAGATAAGCCATCAACTGTGGACGAAGTATTATAATCAGAAATAAGTGTAATACCTGGGAGTTTCTGAGTATTTCCCATGTATATATCTTGATCTTTATTAATATCTTTTATGATGATATCTTTAGGATCAACCGATGATACGAATACTGTCACTCCTTCTTGAATCTCACCTATTGATAAACCTTTTTTATTGGTAAATTTATACTTCTTATTTTCAGGATTTCTTAAGGTTACCTGAGGTCCAAAATCATTGATATAGTCTAGAAAATCTAGATTATTTTTATAAAGTTCTGCGATAACAAAAAAAGCTTCTTCTTTAGTTAAGGATATATTTTTTCCGAAGGATATTTTGTCATTAATAATAACTTTTTGTCTCTCAACTTTATAATTTGCTTTTAACTTCGAAATCGAAAAATGTTCAAAATCAGACTTGGTGAACTTTCCAGTAGTTAATTTTTTGTGTACCAAATCATAGTTTTTAGCAACTACTTGAACGCTATAAATGGGGTTGTTATTATAAAGATAATGAACTTTTATATCGTAATTAGTATTTTCATCTGCACAAACATTTTCCGAACTACCAACAACTACTAAAAAAAATAAAAATGATAGACAAATAAAGAAGTATCTTTTCATTATTCTTTATCCTCAATTTCTTTCTTCATCAATGATATTTCCTGTATCAATTCTTTTATCTGATTATCTTTTTTAGTATTACTTGACGTATTTATTAATTCCAAGAAAAAAACAAATAAAATTGAGCCAAAGAGTAAAAAGTTCATCGTTAATTCAAAACCAGCTTTATGCGCGACAAACGAAACTACTTGAGGAAATAAACTGATAAAAATAATTGTCAGACCAACAAAGATCCATGGAGCCGCCCGTCTTATTGAAAAAGCGTTTTTATTGACCATTCTAATGATGAAATAAAAAATCATTAAGGCCAATATAAACATTTCTATTTGTAAAAATAATGACATTAATCTCTCTCCTTCATAAGACCTGCAATAAAGATTGATAGCAATACATCAAGCATATAAGTCACAACCTTAAATGCTCGAATACTTGATATTCCCTCCAAACGTTCAAACATATTTGCATGTATTTCTTTAACACGGTAGCCTTTTTTAATAATTCGAACGATAGACTCTGGTTCTGGATACGAAACAGGGTAATGCTTCGCTAAATAATCGATGACAGGTTTAGAAGCCGCCCTATAACCACTGGTAGTATCATAAATTTTCCGACCAGTCATTAATTTTATGGCTTTAGAAATCAAGTTAATTCCCATACGTCTTGCAGCTGTTGATTGGAAATTTTCATTCGTTTTATCAATAAAGCGTGATCCAATCGTAAAGTCAGCTTCGCCCTTTATAATGGGAGCAACAATGTCATTGATACTTACAATATCATGTTGCCCATCTCCATCAAATTGAACTGCAATATCAAATCCATTTCGAGATGCATAGATATAACCTGTTTGAACACAGCCACCAATTCCCAAATTTTGAACCAAGTCAACATGATTAAACTGCAGCTGATCAAGAATTTTAGGAGTTGAATCTTTGGAACCATCATTTACAACCAAATAATCTAGCTGAAAAGGTAAATTATTTGATTCACGATAATCAATAATACTTCTAACCGTTTTTTCAATATTACCCTCTTCATTATAAGCAGGGATAATCATCAATACTTTTTTCATCTATTTCTATTATACCAATTCGTTAATATTAAAATTTTAAATACTATTTTATGTGTCAGTTGGTTCTTGCTATAACCATATCGGATCAATCTCTCAGCTCTCCTAAGAATTGACTGTCGGTCAATATTGTAGAACTGTTCAATTAACAATCGATCTCTCGGGGTTAAATCCCTTCCAAACAATTCTACAATCGTCATAGCCTGCTTCTGTGAATCATGAATTATTTGCCAATATTTTGTAAATATAGCCTTTGGACCTAAACGGAGAAGTTTAAACTTCTTATCTTCTGTTCTCGCTCCCAACACATTAGCTTCGTGCTGGCGGTAGAGTTGTGTCGGTTGATCTATGTAGACGAGCTTGCCCAGTGATGCAGCCAATAGAGCCAAATACCAGTCGTGCATAAGCAAATTTTCATAAACCTGCCACTTATCAGCTAAGGCTTGATTAATCATCATAGTACCGCCAGTTACTGTGTTTTCGGTTAATTCCTGTACCAATTCAGTATTGGCATGGTGGGACTGAGCCTTAATCATACTTTCTTGAAGAATCTCCAAATTTTCATTGACCACTCTTAAATCTGTATAAACTAACAGCGGTTTATCTGGATTTTCCTTTTGCCCTCTTTGTAAGGTAATTTCTAGTTTTTCAGGCAACCAAACATCATCCTGATCGCTAAAGAAATAATAATCCGCTTTCTCAAACTTAACCAAATGATAAAAACTCTTAATGACGCCGTAGTTTTCATTTTGACCATCATTTATAAAACGGATTCTATCATCTTCCTCAGCTATTTCCCTAATGATAGAGGTTGTGTTATCCTTGGAACCATCATCACGGATTAAGAGATTCCAGTCTTTAAAGGTTTGCGCCTGAATACTTTTTATTTGATCAGCTAAATACTTTTCCCCATTGTAGGTGGACATGACAATATTAACTTTCATTTAGAAATAATTCCTCGTATTCTCCTACAATTTTTTTCCAAGTATAGTTGGATTTGACATGATGTTTTGCCTGATTCCCTAAGTCCCCAAAGTCCTCAGCCTCTACAGAATTAATGAGTTTTCTCAAGCTTCCTTCTTCTTTTGTCCAATACAAGGCCGTTTGTTGAGCTACTTTTTGATTAAAACTAACCTCTAAAACTAAGTTAATATCAGTATGAGCTAAAGCTTCAAGTAGACCTGGATTGGTGCCACCAACTTCATGTCCGTGAAGATAAGCATAGGCTGATTCACGAATATAGGTTAGCAATTCCTTATTATAAACAGTGCCAACAAAATGAATCCTGGGATCTGACTGAAAATCGGTTTTTTTAGCTAATTCATCAAAGTAAGAATTGCCCTCATGGTTACAAATAATAATGAGTTTTCTTTTTGTTTGACTTGATATAAATTCTTTCAACATAGCTTCATAATTGTTCTCAGGAACAAAGCGCCCAACAATAAGATAATAGTCATCTTCCTTAGTATGCCACTTGTCATAAAATGTTCTGACAAGTGCATCATTACTAGTTAGAGAAGAAGGCACGGTCTCTGTTCCGTAAGCAATAAATCGTGTCTTGCTCCATGGATAGACTTCTTTTATATAACTCTCAATACCTTCATTATCAGCAATTACAAGATCTGCAACCTGCGTCATTACTTTTTCAGATTGCCTTAAGTAGGCTTGCACAGGTTTTGACCATTTAGTCCGTCGCCATTCCAAACCATCTGGATTGACAAATAATTTGCCACCAACTGCTTTGATTTTTTTAGCAAAAGGCTTCATAAACCGACCAATGGTATTTCCCAAAATGTAAAAAATAGGTTGTTCGATTTGCTGCTTCCTGATGTAAGAAAGTGCATCATTAATAGCCATCATATCGTAAGCAATAACACGGGCAGGACCAAGTTTAGGTGGATTAACAGTATAACAATCTGCACCCTTATATTCAAAATGTTGTCCCGTCTTTTCATCACTCAAACAAGCAACATGATATTTTATTTGACCACTAATCTGATGTGTCACTAATTCCTCAACAAAGGTTTCAAAGCCACCATATTTAGCAGGCAAACCTCTGCTTCCTATAATAAAAATATGGCGCATAAAAACTCCATTCTATTTGATACAATCATGATTTATTATATCATAATAATAATGCTATTTCAGAAATTTTCCACGTCTACAACTGTAGTTGATAGTGAAATGGACTTTTGGAAAGTAATTATTTTAAAATACTTCCTGAATCCTTCAGAAAATGGAAGAAAAAAAATACTTTTGTTAAATCTTATTCTCGACAATGTATGAAAATTTTGTCTGCTATAAAAATTACTTTTGTTTTTGATTACTTCAGGATTTACCCTTACATTTTATAAATCCTGAATTGTCAAATTAAGCTAGACTGATTTATTTGACTCAGAAAAACATGATAAGGAGTTTGATAGTTTAGAGATTTTCTAGGAATGCTATTTCTCTTATCAGCTATAGCAGATAAGATCTTTTGAGAAATACTATTAAAATCCATTTGCTTAGGAAGGCCATGTTGCCTTAATAGACCATTAGAATGCTCGTTTAATCCTCTCTGTCCTGGGCAAACAGGATCTGCAAAGAAGATGTCAATGTCATGCTGATTAGAAATGGATTCTTAGTTGGAAAATTCCTTCCCACAATCAAACGTGATGGGCTTAAACAGATGTTTTGGAAATCGAGACAGCCATTGATTAATAGAGGTTTCAATATCGCTATCGCTTGCTTTTCGACTAGTGTGATAACAGCGCTTTTATGTTGCTTACCAACCATCGTATTCCCTTCAAGATGACAAAATTAGGTGTCAAAATCTGGATAAAGCGCCGCACGTTCACGAATGTCTCTGCGGAAAGCCTGCTTTTCTCGTGTTTCTGTCTTGCCGTTTGGTTTTCATTTACCTTTCCATGGTAAGTCATGCTTATCAAAGGGAGCACGATCAGCCAAACGATAAAGTGTCCTCATCGAACAGGGAAATGGTATCAGGGTAAGTTCCTTTGATAACATCAAGACTCCAATCTAATTTCAGATACCTTTGGACAAAGGCTTTTACAGGTTTTGTCAGCTTCGTTTGATGACAACCACAATGGTTTTTAGTCGCTTTGTAACGCTCATAGTAAGCATAGGCGGAATGACCTGCTTTGTGGTAGTTAGTGTAAAATAATTCTCGGAAAAGCGATTACAGGTTTTCAAAACGAAAACATACTAAGATTAGTAGTGAGGAAATCTCCGACGAAAGAGAATACTCACTACTAATCTTAGTATGTTTCTATTGTGTTAATCACAATTCTTATTTTTTAAATATTTAAAAAAGCGATAAATATAATATAATAGACTTGTTCGGAAACTAATCCGTTTCGTCATTGATAATAACACAAATCAATTCAGCCCTTAATTCAAATCTCTTTTTTCGGTTACGATAAGGTTGTGACATCACTTGGAAAGTCTTAAACGTCGCATTAAAATGCTCTACTTCAATTCTTATCGCTGACATCTCTTTATTAAGCTCTATCTCTTTATCTGTTAAACGATGATACTTGGAATTCTTAGCTGGAATAAAAGTATTCTTATGAAAATTCGCTATTCCCAAATATCCCAAATCAACAAAAGCGACAGTCTCCTCTGGTAAAGTAGGGCCTATACTTTCTTTAAATAGAGTAAAGTCATGTGTATGTCCATCCGCAAAAGCTAATTGACACACATGATGAGTGCTTAAATCAAGTACAATCTGTGTTTTTAAAGTGTGTCGTTTCTTTTTACCAGAATCATTTTGGATTTGGTTTTTTGGGACGTTGAATCGGACTTTCTGTGACATCAATGGCAACAGATGTCCTTGGAGCTTCTAAGTGGTCTAAGTCAAAACTACCAGAAGCGCGTAGAGTATCCTCCGCCCATGTTATTATGGCATTAACAGTAGCGACACCAATCCCAAAGTCAAAGGCTAATAACCGCTGAGTAGAGTAGTACCGCAAATAGCGCAAGGTCATGATAAGTTGTTCTTCCATACTAAGAGCACGTGGGCGGCTACCTTTTTGGTGTTGGGTTTGATAGGCTGAATTGAGGTGCTCAAGCATTAATTGGAAGGTTTATTTTTTGACACCAATCAATAATTTAAAATGTTCTGGATCAAGCTTTTCAGCATTTTCATATACACTTTTCATGATCTTATGATACTACTTTGGGGTTACCGAACAAGTCTAATAATTAACAAACCAATTTCAAAATAAGGAGTCATGATCTTGTTTTTAACGTCAAATAATGGTCTAAAGAACACATTTTATGTAGTTATCAGTTTCCTACTAAGCTACTTACTATCTGCCATCATTTTATACGATCGATTTGTAGCATTACATACTGATAGGTTTAACTTTGTTTCCAGTCTATGGCCTCTATTATTATCAGTCTATCTCGGTATTTTATACTCAATCAAAATAAATACTAAATTTTTAATAAAAGTAGTTATTCTTTATCTTTTCTATATTGTTTCTGCTTATTTTATTGAAATGACCTTACAGCTAAATAATCCAGATTTTCATTGGAAGATATTGGATAATTTTCTGCAAAATAATGGTCTTATATATTTGAGTATTATTTTGATTATCGCTGTAACATCTAAAATCGTTTTTCAAAAAATTCCATTTACTAAACGTTTTTTTACAAAAAAAAGTAAAGACACATACGTGCTAGCTCAAATTTTAACAAGCTTCTATATTACTTCAAACCAAATGCTTAGCAGAGTTCAAGAAAATACATTACTACCTACTAGCTCTGGATCATTTTTTCAAATAAGAAACAACATTTTCATTTATGCTCTTAGTTTTTACATCTTATTTTTTGGGGTTAGCCTATACCTATTAAAATCAACGAGAGATTTTAAAAATAAACAAGCAAGTTTCATACTCACAGTTACTACAAGTATTGCACTTGCTGTAATATTTAACTACACCGTTCAATCTGCTATAAAAGAAACCGGAAGTCACTATAATCTGTTCATTACTCCAGGGGCTACCATTTTTCAAATTATTATTTTTTCCGCAATTTTTGTTTTATTATATATAATAATAAATCGTTACATAATCGCAACAACATTCATCATTGTACTAGGTTCCATAATTTCAGTAGCTAATACTTTAAAATACAAATCTAGATTAGAGCCGCTTTTACCTTATGATTTAGTTTGGCTAAAAGACATTACTTTTTTTAAAGATTACATCTCATCTTCAACTTTGATGCTAACTTCTATTCTTCTTGTTATCATTATCATAATCATTTGGATAACCCAAAAATATTTCTTCACTGAAAAAATAATAAAATCTTTTAGAACCCAGGCGATGTTGACTTCCGTTTTACTCGTTTGTTTTATTTCACCTATTTACTATTTAAAAAACTTAGATAATCAACCATTCCCTAAAAAAATTCCAATAGTGTCATCAGTTTTTAATGTTTTTGATATAAACTGGCTGGGTATCAATGCTAACGCTCGTTTTCAATCCCTATCTTATGTTTGGTTAAAAAATCTAACTGTCCAAAAAATGCCAAAACCCCAAAAATACAATCAAGCAAGCATTGAAAATATTTATTTAAAATATAATATATATGCTAAAGAATTAAATAAAGAAAGACCTAATAAAATAAATGATCAAACCACAATTTTTGTGCTTAGCGAAAGCTTTTCTGATCCGACTCGTTTAAAAGGTATTCAGGCCACTCAATCTCCAATTCTATATATAAATTCCGTTATGCAAAAACACACCGGCGGACAGATGATTTCAGATGGTTATGGTGGGGGAACGGCTAATATGGAATTCCAATCTTTAACAGGCCTCCCATTCACTAATTTTGACAATAATGTCTCCGTTGCCTATTCTGAAATTGTACCTATAATGAAAAAAATACCTTCAGTCAGTGATTATTATGACCCTAAAAATAGAACAATTATTCATCTTAATGCTGCGCAAAATTACAATAGAACAACCGTTTATAAAAAATTACAATTCAATAAGTTTATTGCGCTCTCTGGAGGGGATACTCAAGTCTCAGCTAATGAGAATTATGGCTCATATCCAAGTGATCAATCGACTTATGCTAATATTTTAAATGAATTAAATCATAATCAATCTCAGTTCATTTACGGTTTAACAATGCAAAATCATGGTCCCTATCATAAACCGCAGAAAGAATTTGATATTTCAGGGGAAAATTTTTCAGAAGTAGAAAATGTGGCCTTAAAAGATTACTCTGACAGATTATTTGAGACTGATCAAGCAACCAAATCTTTTTTGAAAAAACTGCAATCTCAAGAAAAAAATATTACAGTTGTATTTTATGGTGATCATCTTCCTGGACTATACCCTACAAACTTTTTCGATAAGCAGCCCGACAATAAGCAAAAAACTGACTATTTCATTTGGGCAAATCATAACAAAAACAATAATATTATTAACCATTCGGAAATTCGATCGAATGACTTTCCTGCCTTACTGTTTAAAGTAACAAACTCAAAAGTTTCACCTTACTATGCTCTTCTAACCAAAGCATTACCAAATAAAGAAAATAAGGTAAATAAAATTTCTCAAGAGGATTTAAAACTAATACAATATGATTTAACCGTAGGAAATAACTATCTAAAAAATTATCCCGATTTTTTTGAAATCTTAGAGTAAATTATGTCTTACAAGCCATTCAAGAGAGATTATCAATAACTAGGTATAGTGACATGAAACAAATAAAGTTCATCCAAATAGCATTTCTGAATCAGCTAAGGTTTTCTAAAACTAACGTCATACTGTTTTAAATGGTTAATACTAATATAACAGGGGCACCTAACTACTAGGTTAGAACGATAAAACCAAGAAAAGTTGAAAGAAATTGGTTCAACCGTTCCACGTCAAGAATTGGTCTTTATTCCTGCAAAATTGAAGTGAGTTGATCATGTCCAACACGTCTGAGGTGTCAAGCTTATAGCTAGAAAATGTTGGAATATCAATAGAAATGCCGTAAGTGCTAAACTTCAAGTCCAAATTAACCATTCCGTAAAAATTGTCTAGAAAATAAGTAGTTCAAGCATTTTTTTAGATAGTTATTGATCCACTTTTCAAAGAAAACGATCTATAGTCAATGATACTGGACGAACTGATTTCGTTCTGTTCTTATCAAATTGTGGCTTGGTAAGCGTCCAATAACAGGGAAGAGAGACTTTTTATGCGTTTGCAGAAAACTATATCATAATGACAAAATTAATCAAAGTAGTACACTAAAGATAGAGATGACTACGATGGTTGATTTTATTGTTTCAATAGATGCCAAATGACTGGAAGAATTGGCTAAAAAGGGGCAACATTACTATATTATTAGTTTCAAGAAGGGTGTAGAGGCCTTTGCCAGTTGTGCTCTGGAGCATTGGTTGGTAGAAAGTATGCACTGGCTCTTGGATGTTGTCAATCGAGAAGATCACCATCAGACTTTGGATAAACGTGCCGCATTTAACCTAAACGTTATCCGCAAATGGTGCCTTTATGTTTTGAAAGTCATCCCGTTTGAAACGAAAAACCTTAGCTATCGTCGCAAACAAGGTTATATTTCTGCCCATTTGAACGATTATTTATCTCGCTTTGAACACAACAAAAGAGAGAACCAATCTAATTCTCTCTCGGTGTTAGTTATAAGTCAACCCACTACAGTTGACAATTAGCCACAATTGCTTTGAATACTTTCCACTAAAAAAAGGTCCTTTCTAGCAGTGTCCGCTAAAAAGGATCTTTCAGGTAACATGTTTATTTTTTCCCTTGTTTATAAAATTCTTGCAAAGCATCCTGCCATGTTAGAATGACAAAGCCAGTAGCCTTGGTTTTTTCTAAACTCATCGTTGAATTAAGTGGACGCTTGGCTTTTGCTGGGAAAGCAGATGAGTCAACCGGCACAACTTCAACGTCTGTATCTTTCAAGATTTCCACTGCAAAATCATACCATGTCGTGTCTTGATTTGCATCATTTGATAGATGGTAATAGCCAAACTCTTTACGATTTTCAGCCAAGTAAGTCATAAATTCAGCCAAGGTACGAGTCCAGGTTGGACGGCCATGCTGATCATTTACCACTGTCAAACGGGGATGCTTTTTCGCTAATTCTTGCATGGTAAAGACAAAGTTTTTGCCATAATTACCAAATACCCATGCGGTACGAATGATGTAGAAGTTCTTAGCATATTTTTCAACAGCTTCTTCACCTAAACGTTTGGTCCGCCCATACTCAGTCTTAGGATCTGGTGTGTCTGTTTCAAGCCATTCTTTCCCTACTGGTTTTTCACCATCGAAAACATAGTCTGTTGAAATATAGACTAAGGTAGCATCATGTTTAGCAGCAACTTTAGCAACATTTTCTGTACCAGTTACATTAATAGCGTAGTTGAGTTCTTTTCCTTCATCTTCCGCAGCATCAACCGCAGTATAGGCAGCGCAATGATAGACCAAAGTGGGGTTGACTTGCTTGAACACTTCTTCAACTTTCGCTTCATCAGTAATGTCCATTTCAGCCACATCAACTGCCACGTATTCCTCATTACGTTCATCTAATAAGTAACGAAGTTCCGTTCCCAACTGTCCGTTGGCACCAGTAATTAAAATCATTGTCATTCTCCTTGGTTCTATTCTGTAACAAAGTATATCAAAAAAAGGGTTTTATTTCACCCTTTTTCTTTAACAATATAAATAGGACGTTTCTTAGTTTCTAGAAAAATCTTGGCAATGTATTTTCCAATAACACCAATAGCTAGCAATTGCACACCACCTATAAAAAGTATAATAGTGACTAGACTTGCCCAGCCTGCTACGGGATCGCCAAAGACTAAACGCCTAATAATGATAAAAAACATAGCTAAAATAGATAATATAAAGGAACCTGAACCAGCCCAAGCAGCTAATGTCAAAGGAGCTTCCGAAAAATTGACAAACCCATCAATAGAGTACTTTAAGAGTTCCCAAAAAGTCCATGATGTGCTCCCGGCTATTCTTTCTTTATTTTCAAAAGAAATATAAGTCACATCATAGCCAACCCATGAAAACAATCCTTTAGAAAAACGATTCACTTCACCAAGTTCTAAAATACTATCAACAACTTGACGAGTCATCAATCGGTAGTCCCTAGCACCATCTACCATCTCCGTACTGGAAATACGGTTGATTAACCAATAAAATGTCCTAGCAAAGAATGATCTTAATGTGGGTTCTCCTCACGACAAACGCATGAAGAAACCATCGTTTTCAGATAACAGTTTCATAAAATAAGTTTGACCCCTTTGCTATACTAAAGATAGTGGAGGATTTTGTTATGAATGAGATACTAGATTTCTTGATAGATGTTCGCGATGACAGAGAAGCATGGAAAATTAAACACCACTTATCAGATATTGTATTGCTTATTTTCTTCGCACGCCTATCAGGTGCAGAATATTGGGACGAAATCGAGGAGTTTGGGAATGCCTATGAGTCTTCCTTGCGAACTGTGTTGGAGTTAGAAAATGGGGTTCCGTCTCACGATACGCTACAACGTGTCTTTGCCACCCTAGATCCTCAAGTTCTAGTAGAAGTGACGCAGATGTGGT